>DATNPC010000113.1:0-8184 GCA_036703375.1 Allocoleopsis sp. | reverse complement strand
GGGCAAGCTCTACTCCATATAGCCCAGCATTTGGAGCTGAGCGATAATTTTCTCCTTTTCATCATCGCTAATCTCTTCAGAGCCTGAATCGACATCTTTAACCGATGATGTTAGATTACCTAGCGCTACAGGTTTTGAGAGCAGATAATCTTCGGTAAAGAAGCTTTCCGCCACACGTCCTTCTTGGTCTTGAGGAATTGGTAGATCGAGACTGTAAAGCAGGGTGGCTGTAACATCGACAATATTGTGACGTTCGGCGACAAAACCCGATTTAATTCCCTTTCCTCCAGCTAAGAAAATACCATCTGGGTGATGGGTACCGGCGGGAACGTCGCGGGGTTCCACAACTGGGAGAACATTCTTAATCGACACAAACCCGTAGTCGCGAAGGACGAGAGTCAGGTCGGGAGCTTCGTGCATTGCCGCTCCCGAATACACGTCTTCGCGCTTGTAAATCGCTTGGATAATCCGTTCTCCCGTATTCGGGTCTTGGAAACTTTCCAAATCACGAATCAGTCGCTCGCGGAAGGTTTCATAGTCTTCCGGCTTAACACCAGGTTCTTCAGGCGTTTGGGCAACGCGAATGGTAATACCGTTACTAGAGGGTGTACGGCAGTAGGCTAAGGTTTTTTCCCAATCCAGATTGGCAAACCAACTCGCTTCACGCCGCTTGGCGGCCTCCGTTTCATCGGATGGCTTCCACGCGAGATATCCTTTCTCGTGCAAGAAGGCATTAATGCGGACGACTTCTGTGGTTGCCGTAAACCCATGGTCTGACGCCATAAAGACTTGAGCGTCAGGGCCGGCGAGTTCTACTAACTGCTCGATGTAGCCGTCTAACTTTCGGAAATACTCAACAGCCAACTCGCGCATGCGTTGCTGCCAAGGTGTGGGATTGGCAGGGACTAAGGCAGGGTCGAGGAAATTCCAAATCTGGTGCTGGAGTTTGTCGGTGCCATCAAATAACACCGCCATCAGATCGGGATTATCCTCCCGCAGCAGTTTTTCGGCAATTCGGAACCACTGTTCGTCGCGAGGAATGTGATAGCGCACCCAATTTTCCAAATCCTCTTCGGTCATCATCTCTAAGGTTTGTTTTTCCCGATCGAAGTCCCAAGCCAATTCCTTGGGGTCGAAATCGGGAATTTCCTTAAGGCGGTCGTATAAATCGTTCGGTGTCGTATTGCGACGCAGATGTTTCCAGGGAACAAACCCAGGAACCAAGGAACCATTAATCGGACGGGGAGGCGCTGTAATTGGGAAGTTGAGCGCTACGACGGTACGATTTTGCCGACTTGCGATCGACCAAATCAGTTCTGTGCGAATATCTCTGGCATCGGAGAGGGTGAAATAAACGTCTCCCCCTTTTTCTTCTGCACGGATGAAATCGTAAACGCCGTGATTTCCAGGCGTCCGTCCTGTCATCAGTGAAACCCAGGCAGGAGGCGTGAGGGGATTGGGGGTAGACAGTAACTTTGCCTGACAGCCTGTTTCTAGAAATTTTTTCAGGAAAGGCATGGTAACGCCGAGTCCTGGCAAGTCGCGAGTCATTTCATCGAGTACAGTAAATGTCGCCCCATCCAGCCCAATAAATAATGTCTTTGTCATCGATCGCTACCTTATAGTTTGCGTGAAACAAAATTCACTAATTCATTCACACTGACATCATCAACGTATTGCCCGTCATGCATCAGCAACTCATTAAATCCGAGCTTTTGTTGGAAATGTTCTTCTATAGCAACAACCAAATGAATAATATCAATAGAGCCAAAGTTGAGGTCTTCAACTAATTTCGTTTCGGGTTCAATTTCACTGGTATCCAAGTCCCAGTCTTGGGTCATGTCATTAAGAATATTGACGATCGCAGATTCAACCTGTATGGGTGATAGTTGCATAAAAGTCGCTTTTTTAACCTCTCAAGTCTGACAAATCGCTAGTATCTCATCTTCTCGATACCAAAGCTTGATGTGGAAGTTCTCGCTGCCATGAGTGATGGTAACTTGTTGGTTATCCCTAGAGCAGTGAGTAACCATCCAGCGATCGGGTAAGCCCTGTAAGCCAGTGCCGCAAGCTTTGGCGGCAGCTTCCTTGGCACACCAAAGTCCCACGATAGCGGCTAAAGAATTGGGCTGAGGAAGTAAGGCTAATTCCTGCGGGCTGAAGGCGGCGCTTAACCAATCATCGGAACGAATGAAGTTCAGGCGTTCGATATCGATACCAATCTGCCGATTGGGTGGGGCAAGGGCGGCAACGATATACCCTCGGCTGTGAGTGATGGAAAGATCGGGAATAGATGCGATCGCTTCGAGTTCCGGACAACGCACCAACGGTTTACCCAGAGGTGTAGCCAACACTTCAATATCGATGGGGGCCAGTTCCAGATTGAACGTTTGTTTAGCCCATTGGCGCAGTGCATCCTTAGCGGCAATTCGACCCAGCAACCAGTCCGTGCGTCGCGGCCCTTTTTCCGGTAAGCTGTACCAAAACTGACGTTCTTGCTCGTTCAGCATTAAATGGGCGAGTACGCGCTTCCAAATGCTCCATCCCTCATCCAGAAAATGGTCTGGCAATGGTTCAATCCGGCGACAGATTAATCCCGTTTCCCCTTGCATCCAGGCCTCTGATAAGTAGGCGCTTTGGGGATGCAACCGGCATTGATAATATTTGTGGGGTACGGGAAAGAATCGGTCTTGCCACCCTTCTAGGCGAGCGATGACACGCCCCGTGCTATCGATAAAATCAAAATAAGCCTCCGTTTGGGTTTCGCTGGTAAAGCGCATCAAGCCTCGGCACAGAACTGGGCTATCCGGAGGGAGGGACGGTTGATATTGGTGAAACGACTGGACTTGAAAGGGGAAGACGTTGAAATCGGTGCCGATTTGCTCCAGCACCCAATAACCAACCAATTGTCCGGCGGCATCCAACAAGCCCGCATCGATTTGAAACACAGGGCGATGAATGTCTTGGAAAAAATCTGCGATCGCAATAACTTGCAAATCCGCTTCGATTCCTTGCTCGTCCCACTGGCGAATATGCTTGACCCCTTGAAAACGAGGGCCGTGGAACATCCCCGTGCGGTACAAATCTGAATCGGGGTAAGCGGAGGGGGCAGGTTGCTGCCAATGATAAGGCAAAGGCATCGGGGATGGGGAATACTGGTAAGCCAGTCTCACCTCTCCTTCAAACACGGGCGTCGGGATGCCAGCTTGGAACAGTTGCACGCGAACGCTCCACGTCTGTTCGTCAGGTTGAGGTTGCACTTGAGCGAGAATGCCCAAAACGATTTGCCCTTGGTCAAGAGCTAACCAGCGATAACCGCGCAAATTATCCAGCCCAACCACGACTTTATCCCCCCCGAGCAAGCAAGTCGCCGCCTCCGCCAGAATTTCCATACTCACGGTAAACGGGATAACGGGTAGGGGAAAGAGTTCCGGATGCCGTTCGGAAACCTTGCCACCGATCGTGTGATCGTAGAGAAAGCGATCGCGTTCCATATCAAAACGACGCTCGCAGTAGAGATGGTGAGCATCCCGCTCGATCATTTGACCTAATAGCGGCCACGCCTCGTCTTGGGTAAGGGGAGTTGCTGCCAAGTCAGTGGGAACGGCATTCCCGTTAGCCCTCAACGCCGAGAACACCATCCCTGTTACCTGGGCTTGGTTTGCCAGAAAGTCTTGCATCAAGTCAAAGTGACCCTGTAGCAAGGATAGACGTGTATCCGTTGGACTTTCAGGCATGCTGCCCAAGGGGAAATTCTCAACGGGGTTGGTTGGTTCAAAGCTAGGTGCAGGTGGAGTGGGTTGAGCCAACCAATCAATGTTTTGGGTCGAGCGATTAATCTCAAACTCCGCGTCTACCGGAGTATTGAAGGCTGAAGCTGGGGTCGGACTCTCAAACGCAACGTCTACCGGAGTACTGGGCGCTGAGGCTTCAACTGACCGATTTGGTGCAGAAGATACCTCATTTTTTTCTAGAGTTGGTAGTTGGACAGCTGGCACGATCGCATCCTGGTTGTTCGCACTTGGGTCTGGACGAAGTTTTTGCCGAATAGTTTCCACCAATTCTGGCGATAACTGCATCACTGGCATCGTGGTGTTCAAAACCGGAATCTTCTTTTGGCTGGTTTCAGTGGCGCTTGCCGCATCCAAGCGAACAGCAGCGACTTCGCGATCGTTATACAGGGCTGCCATATTGGTAGCAATCCCATGCACAAACAGTCGGGCCAGTAGGTGTTGAATCGCTTCTAACCCAGATTTGCGTTGATTATTACTGGCGATAGCGAGGAACTCTCGGTTGCGGAGAGTATCATCGACGAACGCCGTAAGGTTGCTACTCGGTCCAACTTCAATAAACGTCCGAACTCCCTGGTTATAGAGATTTTCCAACGTTTCCCGAAAGCGTACCCGACTCGACCACTGTTGGGCCGCTAAGGTACGGATGGCTTCCGGTTCATCGGGGAACGGTTTGCCCGTGGCACAGCTATAGAGGCAAGTCTGACCCGAACCGACCTCGAATGCATCATAATACGCCCGGAAAGCGGTTCCCACCTCTGCAAACAAGGGAGTGTGGTAAGCGCGATCGAAGGGCAGGGGCAAACAAATCGCTCCAGCCGCTGTGAGTTGAGCGATCGCTTCATCAATATCGCTGGCACTGCCAAATAATACTGCCTGATTGGGACAGTTATCCATAGCCAGATAGATTCGTTCTGAGAAAGCGTCAACCACTTGCTGTAGGACACTCAGGTCAATCCCACCCACGGTAACGAGTTTTCCCTTGGGAATGCGATCTGTTGCTGCTAAATCTTGGTAAATCCGGTTGAGCAGGCGGATTTTTTCCATCAGTTCGTCCCACCCACTCACGGCGACGACACCCGATGCGATTAAGGAGGCAAACTCTCCCGTACTGTGACCGACCATGAAATCGCACTGAATGCCCAAATCCTTGAGCAAGTCGTGCAGCGCCATACTCGCGGTAAACACGATTTCTGAGGCAACGTTCATGTCGAAGAGTTGCTTAGCTGCGCGATCGCGTTCTTCTGGCGTGAGGCTAGTCGGTGGTGGGAAAATGACGCTACTCGGTGGATGCTGTCGGCTTTGGGCAAATGTCTCATCTAAAAAGTCAAACCACTCCCGTACTTTCGGGAAGTACAGGCACAGGTCAGCCAGCATGTTCGGGTATTGTGACCCCTCACCCGGAAAGAGAAACGCGGTTTTGCCCGGTTTGGTCGCGGGATGATGTTCTCTGTAGTAAATACCGTTGCGGGTTTGCAACTGGGTGCGTTTTGGATCGTTGAGTTTCTCTACGACTGAGTTGAGTTTAGTTTGTAAATCGGAAATATCTTTGGCAATCACCGCTAAGCGATGCTTGCGCTGGGGAAGAGCGGACAGCGTATAGGCCAGGTCAGCTAAGGACAGGTTTGGATTAGCTTGAAGGCGATGTTGGATGTTGTGAATTAGCTCGACCAGCGCTGTCCGTCTTTCTGCCGAGAAGACGAGCAGTTCTGTCGGCCAATGGGCGTGTAGTTGTTTATACGCTTGCGTTTGAGGCTCAATATACTCTTCGAGGATGACATGGGCGTTGATGCCCCCGAAGCCAAACGCATTGACCCCCGCACGGCGAGGGATGGCTGGATTCCCGTGAATCCAAGGACGGGTGGCGTTATTGATATAAAACGGCGTGTTTTCGATTTCTAGGCTAGGATTCACCTCGTCGCACAGCGTTGGCGGCAAGACTTTGTGGTATAATGCCAAGGCTGTTTTGATAATACCTGCGGCTCCGGCAGCGGGGAGACAGTGAGAAATCATCGATTTCACCGAACCCAAGGCGCAATGGGGCATATCGCCTTGACGCTGACCGAAGATGCGAGCTAGGGCTTGAACCTCGGTGCGATCGCCAAGCGGTGTCGCTGTCCCGTGCGCTTCCACCAATTCCACCGTACTCGGATCGATACCATTGTCAGTGTAGGCGCGTTCTAGGGCGAGAACTTCGCCGTCCAGACGAGGCGCGAGTAATCCTAACGCTTTGCCGTCACTGGAACTTCCTAACGCTTTGATAACAGCATAAATGCGATCGCCATCGTGTTGAGCATCGCTCAGCCGTTTCAGGACAACAACTCCAACCCCTTCCCCTAAGAGCGTGCCATCTGCCGACTTGTCGAACGGTCGAATGTTGGAGCGTGTCAGCGCATTAATCTGACAGAACATCATGAAACTTTGGGGCGGCGTTGTGGTGTGGACTCCACCCGCCAGCATCAGGTCAGAACGACCGCTCAAGAGTTCTTGGATAGCTAACTCAATTGCAATCAAGGACGACGCACAGGCGGCATCAACCAAGTAACTCGGTCCCATTAAGTCAAGGCGGTTGGCGATGCGTCCGACTATCACATTCGGCACTAAGCCGGGTACTGTTTCCGCATTGAAAGGTGGGAGACTGGCTTTGAGTTCTTGACGGATTTGGCCGAGAAGCTCTGGTTCCAGTTCGGGATTGAGCTGCTGGAGTAAGTTCAGGGTTTGATCGACGACCATCCCCTGTTGCAGCCAAGTGGCATTGCCTCGATGGACGTAAGTTCCCCGCCCAAGAATAATGCCCGTCTTGGCTCGATTAAACGGTCGATCCTGATACCCAGCATCCCAGAGGGCATCTCGTGCTAGTTTGAGGGCGAGAAAATTATCTGAATCTATCCCATCAACTGAATTGGGCATAATGCCAAATTCTGCTGGGTTAAATTCAGCTAACTCGCCGAGAAACCCGCCTTTACGAGTGTAGATGCGATCGCTTTCGCTAGAGTTTGGGTCAAAGTAGGAGCCAACCCATTCATCCGGTGCCTCTCGAACGGCATCCACTCGATTAAAAATGTTCTGCCAATAGTGCTGTAAGTCTTTTGCTCCAGGGAACAAAGCCGACATACCAACAATGGCGATATCGGGGGTAGAGCTTTCCCAACTCATAGGTAACTGCCCAAACTCTTGAGAGCTGCGTGAAGGGTACTTTCAATTGTCTCAATCTGTAAGCGGACGCGATCGTTCTCGTCGAGGAAAACCGCTTCCGCGACAAGGGTATCGTCCTGAACCGACTTAACTCGCAAGACAACGTGTAAGGGTCGATCGAGACTGGAGTTGCCGTAGCGGGTAACGGCACCAATTCGTACAGGCGAAGCCGGAGTTGCCTTCTGGCTATGCGACCAAACCCTAACGAGTTGAGCCACGGTATCCAGCAGACCAGGATCAAACAACCAATTAGCGGTGGAGTGGTTTGAGCTATCTGCCTCACTCAACCATGCTGAGGGTTGACTGGGCATGACGTAAGCGTCAATTCCTTGCTCGTTCAACCGCTCGATGGATTTTACCCACTGCAAGCGCGAATCTTGAACCAGAACTTCAAGGTTAGCTAGAGCGCTATCCACGCTGTTGCCCCCATGGAAAGGAAGCTCTGGAAAAGTAAACGCTTCATCGAGCTTGGGTTGAAGGATGATGTAAGCGCGATAATAAGGAACTTTGAGTTCGGGGTCTAAAACGTCTACACCCACTTGCAGGGATTGCGAATCGCTATGACTGGAGGCACGAGCCGAGAAGAGAATTGTTTTACCTGCTGCGGTTTCCAGAACCAAAGGCTGCAAAACTTTCAAGTCCCGAACTTGTGCCACTGTCCATTCCGACCAAGCGGATTGCACAAACTGGGCTATCCACTCCACGACAACTCCGGTTGGTACAGTCGGCTTTCCCTCTACCCGATACTTGTCTAGATACGGGTCACTGGTCAGTGAAAAGGTATGTTCCAGACTCATCGTACTATTCGCCTGAAGCTGCGGTGGTGCAGACAAAAACACAAACCTTGGCTTCTGATTGACCGAAGACTGATGGATGGGTAATTGACGATCGCGAATAGAAATTTCGACGTTTGACTGGTTGATTGGCTTGATTTGTCCTTGTCTAGCTTCGTCCGCTTCCCACGGCCCTTCCCCAGCCACCACTTCCGTATCGCCTTTGCGGCCGTAACATAGTTCTTTAATAAAGAACTTGCAACCTGAACTCAGAGGAATGGGGATGATACCTCGTTCTCTCAATTGGCGTTTGACGCCTTCGGACGCCATACCAACTGTATCCCACGGGCCCCAATTAATCGAGACAACCCGCGTGTTCGGCCACTGCCGATCCAGTTGCCAAGCCAAGCGGTTTATCGCCTCGT
>DATNPC010000112.1:0-9677 GCA_036703375.1 Allocoleopsis sp. | reverse complement strand
TTAAAGGCATATAGATAGCGGCATTGCCAACTAAAGCGTCTAGCGTCAAGCCGCGCGCCCTGAAGTTTTCCACAAACCGTCGAACGCTCTCCAAGGAACCTAGGTCAATATGGATGAGGGTGTAGCTGTCTTGGGGGATTCCCACGCTTTGGGCAGCCTTTGCCGCCTTCTCTAAATCCCGACAAGCCATGACTACGTGCCATCCTCGCTTAACAAGGGCTTTCGCGGCGTACAAACCCACCCCCGAAGAGGTACCTGTGACTACGACTGTTGGCTTCCGATCTTGCGCCATTTTCTTAAAACTTGATTAATCACTGTTGACCGTATTAATGATCTCATACGACTGAGCTACTCGATAATCTTGCGATCGTTCCAGAAAATGGGTAGTATTCTTGCCTTGGTGACCGGAATATCTCAACCCATATAGTAAAAAAGGATGATGGGTATCTCCGAACGCGATCGCAACACCAATGCGATCGTAAGATATCCGTCATGGGAGAAGCCTGGGCGATATGTCGCCGAGAGATTAGTGTGGAGATTATGCCACAATCTGGAAATGCCAAATTTTCGACCTAAAAGACTTCGAGTTAAAAGGTACAGTAACAGTCTATGGCGTCAGCTAACTCGCGGCGCACCTCTTGCCGTATTTGTTGCGGCTGGGCTAATTATTCTCTACAACCTATTGCCAGTTCTAGAACTAGTAGCGGTTGCAGCACTTTTAGCTCTCGTCCTTCGGACAACGTTGCGATGGTTGCAGAGGATGGTTCGAGTGCGCTGGGTAGCCGTGATGATACTCGTTGGGCTGATTGGAGCGTTTGGGTTATTTCTGGGGCTGGTTATGATTCCCAGCTTTATTCGAGAAGCTCAAAATTTGTCTTTGGCATTGCCCAGATATCTCACCTCTCTGATCGACTTGTCGCGTCAGCTTCACAGCAGAGTGAGTTATGTTCCTGACTTATCTCAAGGTTTAGAGCAGTTAAAGGGTATTCTCGATCGCACGGTAAGTTTCTTCCCAGTGCTGCTCAGAAGTACATTCGATCTGTCCCTTCAGGCAGTCGCTACCGTGTTTCTAGCCTTGTACATGGCATACGATCCCGATGCTTTGGTGGGAGGACTTCTCCGATTGACGCCGCGTCGGCAACACAAGAGAATAAGACAGTTTTTTGAATCGACAAAGGTTAGACTGCGCGGCTGGATTTTTGGCACAGGGATGGCGATGCTAATCGTCGGTGTCGGCGCTGTGATTGGGCTAGGAATTCTCCAAGTTCCTTTAGCTGTCTCTTTAGGAGTTCTTGCCGGAATTTTAGAGGTTATTCCCTATGCAGGCCCAATTGTAGGTGCAATTCTGCCAGCATTGGTTGCGCTGAGCATCTCACCGACCAAAGCCATATTGGTTTTGGTGTATTTCTTGATTTTGAACCAGGTAGAAGTTCACCTCATCCAGCCAATCATCATGGGGCAGCAGGTGAAACTCAACCCAATGATCGTAATTCTTGCCTTTTTAATCGTGGGTAAGCTACTTGGATTAGTGGGAGTCCTACTAGCAGTGCCGATTGCAGCTATTTTAGTAACGTTAATCGATGAATTTTCTCCGCAACAGTCTGTTGAAAAACCTTGCAAAGGAGAAGATCATCACCCTTAAACCGATTAAAGCAGTGAACAGTGAACAGTGAACAGTGAACAGTGACCAGTGACCCCGCCTGAAACATACCACTTATGGAAGTGGGGGATTTCTACCTGATGTTGTTCAGTACATAACTGGTCACTGGTCACTGATAATTGTTCACTGTTAAGTTGGAGGCAAAAATGAGAGGATTTTGTCCACGAACTGCTGCTGATCGAGGATGGGTTTTGGGATTAATTCATCTGCGCCGCTAGCTTTAAGTAACTCTTCGCGATCGCTTGGTGTAGCATGCGCCGTGACGAGAATAACCGGGACTTTGGCACTGATGAGATTAGCTTTGAGCATTTGAGTAATTTTGATTCCGTCTACGCGCTTACCCTGATAGGTACTGTGTGCAAGCGAGACATCCATCAAAATAATATCGGCAACACCCGCTTGAGCGATCGCCATTACCTCTTCAACATCCTCAGTATGTTTAACCTCTAGACCCGCTCGTTTGGTCAAGATTTTTGAGAATACGCGAACATTGAGCGGTTCATCTTCGACGAGCAAGACAGTAGTCATAGTATCTCCTTCCTAGCAACTTCTTCTCCGAAAACGCCACGCTTACATGCCTTGAACAGTGCTTGAGAAGTGCGACGCATAGCGTGCGGTTAGCGATCGACCAAGAGAGTCTACTGCTGCGCGATCGCTTCTATAACTTTATTGAACTCGATGGTTGCTTGAGCTTTACCCTAAAAACTGATTGAGATAGCTTGACTTTTGTCTAATTTATGTATGACTTGCCTGTATTGCACAGGAGCAGTCATCTAGAAGACTATGATGGGAAAAAACCTGTAAATAAGCTTATTGCCGTGGTACAGCAAAAACGATAAGTACTACAGCTATGTAGCAAAACTTAACCTTTGCCAGAGAGCTATTGACATGTCGCGGTCACTGAGAGTTGCACAAGATAAGATTCTTAAAGTCAAGCAGGCTCTCAGTCGGCATGGCTATACTCAACAGTCTCTGGCAGAGAAGCTACAACTCTCTCGCGCTACAATCTATAACTTCTTAAATGGCAAACCCATCTACGCTTTAAACTTTATCGAGATTAGCGAGGAATTAGATCTAGATCCGCTAGAACTTCCAGAACCGCCTTTAGAGAGACAAAATAATGGTTCGGTCATCGACGCCATAGTCCAAGAAATTCGGCAGCAATGCCGTGAAAAAATTCAAGCGCTGTATAGCAAAATGCAGCTTTTGGATATTGCTCAACCCGTTAGTATTGCCGATCTCTATGTGGAAGTTCACATCCTTGAGCAAATTACTAGCAAGCGAAGGGTAGACATATCTGATTGGCAAAGACGTATGCAGTCATGCCCTGCGGAGTTTGATTTCCGATGGATAGATACAGCAATCCCGAAACGAGTACCAGGCTTAGAGGCTGCCACCAATTACTCGCGCCTGATGGTGCTGGGTAAACCAGGGTCAGGTAAAACTACATTTTTACAATATCTGGCAACTCAGTGTAGTGAAGGCAGATTTCAAGCCAACCATATCCCAATTTTCATACGGCTGAAATCGTTGGCTAGGTATGCAAGGGAACAGAGAGACTTCAGACTTCTTAACTACATTAGCCGAGAATTCGGAAATTTTACTACCTCGCATCAAAATGCGATCGCAGATGTTCTCAAATACGGCAGAGCGCTGATTTTCTTAGATGGATTGGATGAAGTTCCAGATGAGGACGAACGCGAAATCGTCGAGCAAATTCGACAATTCTCTGAAGATTATTTCAAAAATAAGTTAATTATTACCTGTCGGATTGCGGCTTATAAATATCGATTTCCTGGATTCACGGAAGTCGAAATTGCTGACTTTAACGATAAACAGATTAAATCATTTGTGCAGAACTGGTTTATTACGGTTGCTAAAAATGCCCCAGATAAAGGGCGATTGTTAGCAGGACAGTTCATGCAAAAGCTAAATCGTTTAGAAAACAAACGATTTCGAGAAATTGCTGTGACGCCTATCTTACTCCACTTGACTTGCTTAGTCTTTCAATCCAAATCTGAATTCCCATCCCATCAAGTCAAGCTGTATGAGCAAGGATTAAGTCTTCTGTTGAGAAAGTGGGATGAAACAAGAGGTATTCAACGGGACGAAGTTTATCGCAATTTAACATTATCCCGGAAAAAACAGCTGATGACTGAGTTAGCTTCTGTCACCTTTGAGCAGGGCGATTACTTCTTTGAAGAAGACAAAATTCAACAATTGATTGGTGAGTATCTGAAAACTTTACCCGATGCTAGCTGTGACCCAGCCCAATTGCAGTTAGATAGTGAGGCAGTTCTCAAAGGAATTGAGGCACAACATGGGTTACTGGTAGAACGAGCTAGCGGGATTTACTCATTCTCTCATCTTACGTTTCAAGAGTATTTCACGGCTAAAAAAATCATTGAGAGTTTAGAATCGCAACAAGTCAATCAACTAGGATACCGATGTCACATCGCTGAAAAACGCTGGCAAGAAGTTTTGTCCTTAGCACTGGGGATGTGTAAGAGCGCAGACTATTTGTTGCTATTGATGAAACAGAAAATTGATGAACTGGTCGCTGCCGATGAAAAGTTGCAGCAGTTTTTAATGTGGTTGAGCCAAAAACCTATGGCTGTTGATATTCGCTACAAGCCCATGGTCGTTCGAGCTTTTTACTTTGCCCTTGACCGGGGGCTTGACTATGCCATTGACCGAGGACTCAACATTACTCTGAACTGGAGTCTTGATTATGCTCTCGACATTGCCCTTGACCGAGGACTCGATCGTGCCTTTGTCCCTGCCCTAGAAATTGCCTTAGACACTGCTAATATCCCTGCACTGGATACTGCTTTGGATGCGGCTTTTGATATTGCCCTTGACCCCGCCCTTTTTCCGGCCCTTGATATTGCTCTTGTCCGTATCCTTGAGATTGCCCTTGTAGGTTCCCTTGGTTCTGTCCTGGTCAGTGCGCTTAATCGCGCTCTTGTTCGTGCCATTGACCCCAAACTCCGGCAAGCACTGCAAGAACTCAAGGAGCAATTACCTGCTTTAAACAGCGATGAGGAGACGGTGAAGCAATGGTTGCAAACCAATGGTCAGGCTTGGACTGAGCAACTGAGAGCAGTAATGATGTTTCATCGCAACATTGGTCACAATTGGCAATTGAGCTATCAACAGAGGAAAGTACTGACGCAGTATTATGATGCCAATAAGTTTTTAGTCGATTGCCTCAATAGTGGTTGTCATATAACTCCCACTGTGCGAGAGGAAATCGAAGAAACACTGTTTTTGCCGATCGCTTTAATTGAGAGAAGGGAGCATTCACAGGAGCGAGCGCCAAATCTAAGTGGTTCCAGCCACCTTTAAGGTGAGGTTAGTCTAAAATTGCTGTAGACTAGAACGTTTAAGAAATTCGTTCAGGCAAAAATGAGAGGACTTTGTCCACGAACTGCTGCTGATCGAGGATGGGTTTTGGGATTAATTCATTCGCACCGCTAGCTTTGAGAAACGTTTCGCGATCGCTTGGCGAAGCATGGGCCGTGACGAGAATAACTGGAACCTTGGCACTGATGAGATTAGCTTTGAGCATTTGAGTAATTTTGAGTCCATCCATGCGCTTGCCCCGATAAGTGCTGTTGGCGAGCGAGACATCCATCAAAATAATATCGGCAACACCCGCTTGCGCGATCGCCATTACCTCCTCGACATCTTCAGTGTGTTTAACCTCTAGACCCGCTCGTTTAGTCAGAATGGTTGAGAACAAGCGCACATTAATCGGGTCATCTTCCACAAGCAAGACAGTAGTCATAGTGTCTCCTTTCAAATCGAGCAACTTGACATCTTCAAATTTCCATTGAAGAAATATTCTAAGTTCCTCCAGTGGTTTAGATCGTTAGGCTTTTGGCATACTTTACGATCGTTTGTGCAAAATGGAATTTTTTAAAAGTCCAGGCACAAAGTGGGTGGATTCATCGTCTATCTTAAGTAATAAGTTACGCCGTTTAGTAATAGCGTAATGGGTAGGGATCGCTAGCGAACAATAGTAGAGCTTAAGAACTTCTATCGCTGCTATAAATCTATTAAACTCTGCGACTGATTGAGACTCGGGTTGAGAAATGATTGAGATTGGTTACTTTTGCCTGACTTTTGCCTGAGTTGACCCACGAGTGAAGATTAAGAAGCAATAATTAAATTAGTCGGTGGAATTCAACATGCACTGAGTTAGTCATGCATCTTCAGTGACCAGTAAGCAGTAACCAGTAAGCAGTGACCGAGGTACAAGATGCGGATTTCAATTCCTCTGTGTACCGGCCATCTCCAATGGGATTGATAACGAGAGAGGCGGTCGCTCTCTCGCAATCCTTGTTAGTGGTTACTGAAGATGAAGTATGTTCCGGAACGTTGTAATCGACTATCTCTTTTTTCTAGTGCCTGTATTTGAGATCGTTTGATGACGGTCAACATCAACGTTGTTGATTTCCACCCACTAGCTAAACGAGCTGAGAAAATTGTTGCTATTGTGCCATGGGAATCCGAGTAGCTCCAGAGTATATCTCTCAAGTTAAACAGGCTCAGCAGTGTCGCTTTCCTAGCCAGCAGGCTTTGGCTGAGGAAATCCTGCTTGCTCTCTCCACTGTCCACAGCTTTTTAAATGGTAAACCCGTTCACTATTCAAACTTTCGTGATATCTGCAAGAAATTGGATTTGGATTGGGAAGTCATCGTTGATAGAACGTATGGAATGGCAAATGCACCAGAACCAGCAATTGATGCCTTAGTGCAACAGGCACGAGGACACTGCCGCAATAAAATCGAACAGTTGTATAGCAGGATGAGGCTGTTGGATATTGCTCAACCGATTGAGGTCGATCGCCTATACGTTGATGTCAACATTCTCGAACAGATTACCAACCAACAATGGCTAGAAATTTCTGACTTACTGCGAGATTGCAAGCCAGCAGCTGAGGAGTTCGATCGCTTAGGCTTAGGCAAAGTGCGAGAAGAACGAGTATCAGGACTAGACGCCGTCAATCGCTACGAGCAATTGATGGTGTTGGGTAAACCGGGTTCCGGTAAAACCACCTTCTTACAATATCTAGCCACTCAGTGCAGTCAAGGCAAGTTGCAGCCCGACCGAGTCCCAGTTTTGATCGAGCTAAAAGCGTTTGCGAGGTATGGCAGGGATGAACAGGAGTTTAAACTGTTGGACTACATCAGCCGAGAATTTCAGATCTGTGGGGTTTCGGAGAAAAACGCGGCTGAAAGGGTACTTAAGGATGGCAAAGGACTGATTTTGCTGGATGGCTTGGATGAAGTTCCAGATGAGGATGAATATGAAGTTGTCGAGGAAATTCGGCAGTTTTCACAAATCTATTATAAAAATAAGTTGATTGTTACCTGTCGGATTGCGGCTTCTAAATACAGGTTTGCTGGCTTCACTGATGTTGAGATAGCAGACTTTGATGACGCTCAGATTGCATCCTTTGCTGATAAGTGGTTTGTCGCTGTTGCCGAGAGCGATCGCGAAAAAGGAGTGGCGCAGGCCAGGCAATTTATCGAGCAACTGAATCTACCCGAAAATCAACAAATCCGAGAACTGGCTGTCACCCCCCTATGGCTGCACATGGCTTGCTTGGTATTCAAAGTCAAAGGTGAGTTTCCCTCGAATCGAGCCAATCTGTATCAGCAAGGTCTGAAAATTATGCTGGTTCGATGGGATGAAGCCAGAGGCATTAAGCGGGATGATGTTTATCGCAATTTATCTGTACCCCGCAAGAAGCAACTACTTTCTCAACTGGCTGCGATCGCATTTGAGCAGGGCGATTACTTCTTTGCACAGGACAAAATCCAGCAGTGGATCGCCGACTATCTTCGCACGCTACCGGATGCCAAAACTGACCCAGAGCAATTGCAACTCGATAGCGAAGCGGTACTAAAAGCGATCGAGACGCAACATGGTTTACTCGTAGAACGAGCGCGGGGAATTTACTCGTTCTCTCACCTGACGTTTCAAGAGTATTTCACGGCCAGAAAAATTGTCACGGCTTTCAAAGAGCAAAAAAGCCTTCACCCTCTAGACAACTTAGTCAGCCATATCACTGAAAAACGCTGGCGAGAAGTCTTTTTATTAGCGATCGGGATGTTGCCAAGTGCCGATTGTCTATTGCAGTTAATGAAACAGAAGATTGATGGACTTGTTACCGATGATGAGAAGTTGCAGCAGTTCCTGATGTGGGTCAACCAAAAGTCTCTTTCTATTGAAACGTCTCACAACCCCGTGGCCTTTCGAGCGCTTTACTTTGCCCTAGATCGCGCTCTGGATGATGCGCTCGACCTTACCCTCGATCCTCGCCTCGACCTTGCCTTAGACCCTATTTTAGATCTGGCCCTAGACGATGCCCTCAAACGCGAACTCGACCCAATCCTTTCTTTAGCGCTAAACCGCGCACTGATTCGCTCTCTCTTCCGTGCCCTCGACCCCGAACTGGTGCGTGCTTTTGTTCGCGCCCTCGATCCCGAACTACGGCAAGCACTGGAAACCCTCAAACGGCAACTCCCTAATTGTGAGGGAGATGAAAATGTATTAGGGCAATATTGGCAAGCGAACCCTCAATCTTGTACTCGGCAATTGAGAGAAATCATGATTTCTCAACGCCATATTGGTTACGACTGGCAGTTCAGTAAACAACAGAGGGAAGTCCTCAGACAGTATTATGATGCCAATAAATTACTGGTGGATTGTCTCAATAGTGGTTGTAGCGTGACTCTATCTGTACGGCAGCAAATTGAAGATACCTTGTTATTGCCTATGACATAGAGGCAAAAGCATTGAGTGCTCGATATGAACTGAGCCAAAATCAAGGCTTGGTCAACGGCAGAATAACAGTAAACGTCGTTCCTACACCAACCTCACTCTCGACGACCACCTCACCGCCATGTAAATCCACGCACTCTTGCACGATCGCTAATCCCAGTCCAACGCCAGGGGCAGTGCCGATATTGCTGCCTCGCTCAAACTTCTTGAATAACCGATCGCGATCGCTCGGGGGAATGCCAATGCCGCGATCGGATACGCGAAAAATTACGTCATATTGTTCAAAAACTAACTCCAAGCGGATTTCACTCCCTTGAGCCGAGTACTTAATTGCGTTTGAAAGTAGGTTTCTCAGAATTAACTTTACCAAGCTCTCGTCTAGAAGGGCTAGAGTCCGATCTCCTCGACGCGAAAAGAGGAGAGTACGTTCGCCAGCAACTTGAGGCTGAAACTCTTCCATCACTTCACGCGCTAGCTGCTCGACATCTAAGGATGCTGGATGAAACTCCAAACGGGATGTTTCAGCTTGATTGACAAATAATACATCATTAACCAGTTTAGTTAAGTACTCGACTGCTCTATAAATCCGATGGAAATGTTTCTGTTTTTTCTCGGATGTTAGCCGAGCTTCATACTGTTCTATCAGTTGAGTAGAGGACAAAATAGTAGTTAGGGGAGTGCGATATTCATGAGAAATAGTAGTCAGAATTCGAGATTTTAATTCGCTGAGTTCTCGCTCTTTTTCCAGTGCCGATCGCAATTCGTTTTCTAAGCGTTTACGCCGAGCAATCTCGGCTCGGAGTTGCTCGTTGGCTTGCTGCAATTGGTCAACACTCTGTGCAACTTGAATTCCCAGCTCTTCATTCGTCTTTTGCAGCAAGGATTGAAATTGCTGTTGCTCGGTAATATCATGAAAAACTAAAACAGCGCCTAAAATTTGACCCGCATCATTTTTGATAGGGGCAGCACTATCGTCAATAGGAATTTCAGTTCCATCTTTGGCAATCAGGATCGTGTGATTCTCCAATCCTACTGTTACACCCTCGCGGAGTGCTACTTCTACCGGATTTTGGATGGCTTCTCGCGTGATTTCATGAACGGCATGGAAAACTTGGGTGAGTTCGTAGCCGAGAACCTCTTCCTGTTTCCAGCGAGTGAGTTCTTCGGCAACAGGATTCATAAACGTGACTAACCCTTGTGAGTCTGTTGTAATTACAGCATC
>DATNPC010000111.1:0-2584 GCA_036703375.1 Allocoleopsis sp. | reverse complement strand
GCCTTAACTAAGCAATATTATCTAGAAACTGGGTGGTTTTGGCTACTTTTGACTACTGAGAAAACTTTTTGTTTAGGTGTCATTTTTTACACTGATTATTCCGCCCTACGGGTTTATCCTGACTGGTGCAAGATCTGAGTTGAGCAATACTTTCACTTCTGCCAAGAGTTAGGTAATCGCAACTTTTTCGCGCTCAGGATATCAAAGCCCTAATGCCGCAATATGTGAATAGAGGCTGGTAGGTTGGCTCTAGCGTTGCACTGCGAGAATTTGAGCAGTTTTTGAGAGAGCGTGATTGATAATTCCGGCCAGATGTATGAATTTGGATGGGTCATCACTGCTGATGGGTGAGACCCCCAAAACCAAGTAGAATATCCCCAGCACGCTAATCAAGCTCCTGGCTGTGGTTTCCCGATCGCTAAAATCGCCCTAATGTTTCGCTTGGCGATTGGAACTGCCCTAGAGCATCAGTCCAGTCATCGGAATAACACGTTGGTAGGGTGAGGAGACAGGGAAAAACTTGATTTTACGTTCACCCCATCCCACTATCTAGTGTTGTTAATGACTGGATCGGTGTGAAGTGCGATCGCATCAACAGGTAGCTTTCGGAGCAATCGTCCCCATGGCTATTCGATCTTCACCGCATTGGATTTCAAAAGTTTCTGGAAAAGTCCCGCTACGGACGATTCTCGTCGTTCCTTTCGTCATCCAAATCTTCGTAGCCGTTGGATTGACTGGATGGCTTTCATTTCGCAACGGCCAGAAAGCCGTCAACGACCTTGCCGCAAAGCTGAGTCAAGAAGCGACCACACGAATCGAACAGCATGTCCACATCCTGACGGATGTTCCCCATCTGTTCTTAGCGATGAATGCGGCGGCTATTCGTACCGGAAACTTAAATATCGAAGATTTTCAGAGCGTCGAACGCTATTTCTGGCGACAGATTCACCTGAGTCAGTGGGTGCCTACCCTTTACTACGGTGACGAAGAGGGAAATTTCATCCTGCTCAGACGCGGCAATCTCGACCAAAATCCCGACCAAAATTCTAGTCAAAATCCCGACCAAGTCTATATTCGCAACCAGTCTACAGAGCCTTTCCGGGAGATTTATCGGCTCGATAGTCAGGGAAATCGAGCGGGTTTAATCCGCACCGTCAAGTACGATCCTCGCATTCGACCTTGGTACAAAACTGCCGTACAGGTTGGTAAACCGACTTGGTCTTCAATCTACCTGTTTAGCGCCCCACGCGAACTCGGTATCACCCCAGTTCTACCCATCTATCGAGACAACGGCCGCCTCCGTGGTGTGCTGGCGGTTGATTTCACGCTTTCTCAACTCAGCGACTATCTCCGCAAGCTAAAAATCAGCAAGTCGGGACAAGCCTTTATTCTGGAGCGTTCTGGAGATATTGTTGCCAGTTCAGCGTCTGAATTACCCAACAAAGGAGAAGAACGTCTCAAGGCGATTAATAGCACTCAACCGTTAATTCGCTCCGCCGCACGGGATTTATTAAAACAGTTTGGCAGTCTCGACAAGATTAAAAGCAATCAGCAAGTTATCTATGAAGTTGATGGCAAGCGGCAACTGATGGAAGTAACGCCACTCCAAGACGGTCGAGGCTTAGATTGGCTGACGGTGGTGGTGATTCCTGAAGCCGACTTCATGGCAAGCATTAATGCCAATACGCGCACGACTATCCTATTGTGTCTCGCGGCCTTAGTTGTTGCTACCGTCCTGGGCATCCTCACGTCTAAATGGATTGTCCGACCGATTGATGCACTCAATACTGCCGCTAAAAAACTGTCTGATGGAGAATGGGAACAAGCCTTACCCATCGATCGCGCAGATGAAATTGGAGAACTCGCCAAGTCCTTTAATAGCATGGCAAAGCAGTTGAGAGAATCCTTTGCCAGTTTGGAAGCAAAAAATGCCGACTTGCAACGCCTCGATCAACTCAAGGATGAGTTTTTGGCGAATACGTCCCATGAGTTACGCACGCCACTCAACGGCATTATTGGCATTGCGGAATCCTTAATGGATGGGGTAACGGGTTCTTTACCGGATGAAACTCGCTACAATTTGAGCTTGGTCGTTTCTAGTGGTCGGCGTCTCGCGAACTTAGTGAATGATATTTTGGACTTTTCCAAGCTGAGAAACGAAACCCTGGAATTGCAAATCAAGCCTGTGGAAATGCGTGCGATCGCATCTGTCGTGCTAACTCTCAGCCGACCGTTAATTGGTCAGAAAGATTTGCAATTAATTAACCGTATTTCGCCGGATCTACCCCGAGTTAATGCCGATGAAAATCGCGTGCAACAAATTCTGCACAACTTAGTTGGTAATGCAATTAAATTTACCGATAGCGGTACAGTAGAAATTTCGGCAGAAATAGTGGATGGAGAAGAAAGTCGCGGAGATTTTAGGGAAGAATACTCCTCATCGTTTTCGCGATCGCAAATGCTGGCAATTAGCGTTAGTGATACAGGAATTGGTATTCCAGACGATAAATTAGATCGAGTTTTTGAATCCTTTGAACAAGCCGATGGAACCATCGCTCGTCAATATGGCGGCACTGGGTTAGGG
>DATNPC010000110.1:0-3033 GCA_036703375.1 Allocoleopsis sp. | reverse complement strand
GTTTTTAGAGTCCAACGTGCTGGGAACTGCTATTTTGCTCGATAATGCCATCAACCCATCCTTGCTGTACGGTTTCACGGTGGCTGGAGAGTTTAGATTTTATTGGGGACAACCACCTTTAGAGCATTCACTCCCGTCCGTACCTGGCATTGAGCGCCTATGGCCTTGTCTACCTTGGGCATTACGGAACTTCTATACTTCGGTTCATAACGGCTGGACGTGTTTTCATGTGCCGATGAATTCAATGGGGCCGTTACCCTTACAAAACTGTTTTTTCCTTTCCGAAGAAAGGTTAGATATTACCGACGCAATGGCAACCGCATTGCCATTCAATCCTAGTGAGGTACTAGCTGTGTTTAGTAACGGGATGGGAGATTATCTGTGCTTGGATACTAACTCCCTCAGCCCTAATAACACTGCCAAGGGAGTCATTTGGTGGCATGAAAAACCAATGCAACCCTGGGTAGATCTGGATTTCTGGACGGTTATGGGAGAGTGGATGTCAATCTACTTGGAGACAGCTGACTCCATGAACAGCGAGCAGTGAGCAAAACTATCTATTCCGCTCACAATGTAGGACATCTACTCAGCTGGCAAAAGCAATTGCTGCCTGATTACCTGTTTTATTGGGTATAGCTGCGCCACTCTCAAGCTTAATCGCTGAACCTGAGGCGTCCGTGCGGAAGATCCAACGTTGTTGTTTGCTGGCAACAGTGATTTGCCAGCCCGGAACTGACATTTGAGTACAGGAAACACCAGACTCTCTGAGTTCCAGACAGTTATCTGCCCAGATTTGCGGTTGGACGTGGATGATTCGCAGGGTGGACTTTGGCACTCCTGCCTGCTGCGAGGCGTGCTGCAACACGGTATTACTCACAGACTCTGATAAGCTAGCACTAGAGCTAACCGATGGAGCTATCTGCTGAGTGGTTTCGGGCGGTGTCTGGCCAACACTAAAGTACAAAATAGCGGTAAACGCCAGCGCTTGGATAATCAGACTAGGCTGGAGTATTCTTCGTTCAATTGTCACTGTAGCAGAGCTAGTAGTATTTATATCTTCCATCACACACAAGAAAAGCAAGTGAGTGCTTTAGTCTAGAGAGCATATAGTTCGATAAAAGCACCCTAATGCTCAATCAGCCTGGAAACTCTACAAGATTTCCATAGAACACAAGGTTTATGCACTGGCAGCACTCTCCAATCCGGAGCGTTTAATACTTTTTCTAAGTAGATGCTAGGCTTCTCTCACAGGATTTTCCTGTAGGAGTACATATAACAACAATTGATTTCGTTGGAGTACGCCTATCTGTCATACAGATGTGCTTACCTGTTGTACTCCTAAGAACGCTGGCTGCAAAGGTAACATAGGTTACAGGCGCTTTGAGACTTGCACTTCGGCAATTAGTTCTGCAATCAATTCTTGGTTTTTTAGAACTCGTGTCTGCGTTCTTTGTACTGAGCTATGTTATCCATAGACGATATTCTAACTGGGAAAATATTAAATTGGCATTAGGGCAGCGTAAAGATTGGATAATTGTATTGTCGGGTCTAATGCGATCGCACTATCCCGATCGATTTCAGAACCCCAGACGTGTTCCCCGTATCAGTAGTAGAGTTCTCAACAGTTTGACATTTCATCGAGCAACGGCGTCATCGTTGCATGCTCTCTCAACCGTTATACTTGTGGGGTGTCTCCATAGTCTTTCTCAAAAATAGCGGCGAGAGTTTTGATACACCGCTCGAAACGCGGTTGAGAATAGCCGTTGCCTGAATCAGTCACTTCTTCCTCTCTATTCTATATATGCGATCGCGCTTCAGGACGCTTAAATTGAACTTAAGTTAAACCTATCTTCACAAACTTGCATGGTCTGAATTAGCCGAACGCAGAAGAATAGGGATAGTTCATTCGGAATTAGGTGAAACACATTTGCACCGATCTAAACGATCCAACATTACGAGACCTTCTCTGGTGCTGGGTTCTACAGCAGATTGCAAGTAAATAGAGACACTGAAGTCAGTGCATCAACAAATACTGATTTGTCAACTGCTGTTACTGTACTTCATAAACCTGCAATCTGCTGTATAGAGTTCGCGATTGAATCATCAATTAATTGAAGGAAAAAACGATGGAATTTTTTACTGAATTAAGCGATCGCTCTGCTGAACAACTATCTGGAGGATTTGATATTTATACTGCATCTGGCTCCAATCCCGTCACAAGCATTCCGGATAACAAAGGTACCAACAACGCAAATCTTGTTCTGGATGGCATCGCTAATTCTCCCGAAGGTCCAGAATCTCGCAGCTATCTGTACAGACTGTTTACTGGAAATGGCTACGATCCCGAAGCTTGATTGAAGGAAGCATCCCTTTGCTAATGTTTGTGATTCTGATAGGTAATCAGATTCCGCTTCTCTACAAGCTAAAGGAGCGCTAAGTAGGTAGGTACAAATAAACGCAGGTATGTCAACAAATGTTAAGAGACTAAAACCCTCTTCCTTTCTACCTTTTGCCTTCTGGCCTCTGCCTTGCCTCAACGACAAATATTAATGCCCACCTACTTAGCAATCAATGAAATACCCAATTGTCCAACAACATAGTGAAGAAGACTGCGGTGCAGCAAGTCTTGCTACAGTTTCCTCACACTACGGACGCAGATTTTCTATCAGTCGCATCCGAGAAGCAGTTGGTACAGGTCAATCGGGTACTACCTTACTAGGACTAAGACGGGGGGCGGAAACTCTGGGATTTAACGCCCGTCAGGTGCAAGCCTCCCCCGAACTCCTCGACCATCTCGACCAAGCACCCCTACCAGCTATCATCCACTGGAAAGGCTACCACTGGGTAGTTTTGTATGGCAAGACGCGCAAAAAGTACATCATAGCCGACCCGGCTGTGGGTATTCGTTACCTCACTCGTAAAGAATTAAACGCTGCGTGGACGGATAGGGTGATGTTGCTACTGACTCCCGATGAACTGCGTTTCTACCAACAACCAGAGGACAGGCTTGAGGGTTTGGGACGCTTTCTCAAA
>DATNPC010000109.1:0-11007 GCA_036703375.1 Allocoleopsis sp. | reverse complement strand
GCCTTAACTAAGCAATATTATCTAGAAACTGGGTGGTTTTGGCTACTTTTGACTACTGAGAAAACTTTTTGTTTAGGTGTCATTTTTTACACTGATTATTCCGCCCTACGGGTTTATCCTGACTGGTGCAAGATCTGAGTTTAGGGGTATGGCACTGGCCATCGGTATCAATTTAAAGCTCAAATGCTCGTGAAATAGCTTTGCTCCCTGCATTGATCCCCCTCCATCCCCCTTAAAAAGGGGGA
This sequence comes from Allocoleopsis sp., assembly GCA_036703375.1. Lineage (GTDB taxonomy): Bacteria > Cyanobacteriota > Cyanobacteriia > Cyanobacteriales > Coleofasciculaceae > DATNPC01. The sequence continues at coordinate 10,762 of DATNPC010000109.1, read as the reverse complement.
CGAAGATTCTGGTTCCCGCTTTTTTAAGGGGGGATAGGGGGGCTCGAAGGTATAGATACGTGCTTTAAAGCTTGCGGAAGTTAGGTTTGTTGCTTAAGTTGACACCAAGGGGCACTGCCATGTCCCTACCGCGTACCGCACTTAAACGAGAATTGGGATAGTGCAACAACTCAGTTCAATCCTCCGTCCTAAACCTTAGTCAGATGTGCACCGATCTTCCCATCTACTACCCTTTTTGTCCTGAGTTGGCAAGGAGCGCTTGCTCCCTGGTTCGTTCTTAAAACTTAAACATGAAACGGAGGCTACGTATTTTTACTGAAAACCTCCCTAAAATTTAAAGATAGAATTTACTGTTTTTTCTGGTCTTTATCAGTAAATTCTGTATTACTCCATCCTTTAACGTATTACACTCGTTAGCATTTTTTATCCGTACAAGTAAGTATTAAATACCTGAACGCTTGGCAGACTAGGAGTTTATCCTTCGCTATCACACGCTTTTGAAAAATTTATAGTATTTAAGATTGTGTATGATTAGTAAAGACCGGATCGAAGACTATAAAATTAGTTAAAATTGTGAGCATCCTAAAAGACTTACAAGTGAGGAAGTTGAACGAAAACTCACTAGGCGAGAAGGTCTTGGTTAGAAAAGGGCTGGTTAAGTTTGAAGAAATTGAGTTTATAGACGCTTAGAAATAGCGCCTCCTTTCTCGATGTCTATAAATTCCTATCGGAAAATTTCAACTCATGCAACGGCTACCTGCATTAAAGTCATGTTCACCACGGAGGCGCATCAACAATGCTGATGGCACCTACAACCCTTAAGACAAAAAACAGTAGAGCAATTGGCTGTGGCGAGGGGAGGAACGCTAAGTCATGAAAACGCTGTTATTTGGTAACGGAGCAGTCAGCCTCGATGCTGTGTCGCCGTATCAAAACATTGACTGCGCTCCCGAAGCTGCCTTTGACGACTTGACGCACTTGGCAGCTTGCCTGTGCCAGACACCAGTTGCTCTATTGTTGCTGCTCGACGCTAAACGTTGGTGGCTCAAGTCTCAAGTTGGCATCGAGCCAGAATTAATAGATGCTTACTTAGCTCTGTCTGCCGAAGCGCTTCTGAACCCAGAAAACTGGGATTCTCGCCTGCTCGTGGTTGAGAATACTGTAACCGATCGCGAATTAGCCACCCACGAGCTAGTCGTCTCGTCACCAACCGTCCAGTTTTACGCCGCCGCGCCCCTAGTCACCCCTCAAGGACTCATCTTAGGCCTTTTAGCCGTCTTCGATCGCGTGCCGCGAGCGCTATCGTTACCCCAACAAGAAGGATTAGCCGCCTTAAGTCGGCAAGCCATCGCCCAGTTAGAGTTACGCAAAGCAGCTAGGACTCAGCAATTGCCATCCCAGCAGAAATTACAGGCGTCATACAACGAACTGGCCCAAGAAGAGCGCCTTAGCATTAATACCGCAATTACCACTAGCTTAGTCAGTCAAGGTAAGGCACAGAGTTTATCAGATGCTTCCCAGATGCGTTTTTTTACGCTTTCGCCCGATCTGATGTGCGTGGCGAGTTTCGAGGGATGTTTAAAATGCGTGAACCCAGCCTTTACAAAAACGCTACACTATACCGACGAGCAACTGCTTTCTCAACCTTTCCTCGATTTTGTGCATCCTGACGATCGAGCCGCCAGTCAAGCGGAGTGGGAGAAACTGACCAACGGAGTCCAAAGCATTCAATTCGAGAATCGCTTTCGCTGTCAAGATGGCTCCTATAAGTGGTTGGCTTGGAGCGCTTTTCAGGTGGTTGAAGAAGATTCAATCTATGCGATCGCTCGCGATATTACCCAAACGAAGCAACAAAAAGCCACCTTGCTGCGGCGATCGCGTCTGTCAACCCTCGAAGCCGATGTTGGTGCTGCACTCGTTGACAAACATGGCACGTTGCACCTGAAACTCAAGCATTGCACGGAGTCAATCGTACAACATCTCGATGCCCTCAGTGCGGCAATTTGGACGATTGACCCAGCTGTTGTAAATGAGCAAGCCGCTTTGCCCCTCACTTTGCAAGCCTCAACGGGGCAACTTGTACTCGCAGAACCCTTACCGGAACGCTGGCAAGCCTTAATTGGGTCAGTTGTCCAAACTCAGCAAGCCAAGGGCGAGTGGATGTTAACTCCAAGTGAGAACGCAGGCAACACTCCAGGCAGTGAGGAACTCTTCTTGACTGGCTATCCACTGATGATTGAGTCGCGCTTGGTGGGTGTCATGGCGCTGCATAGCCAGCAGCCCTTCTCGAAAATCGTTCACGGTGTTTTACGATGGGTGGCTAATGCGATCGCGACGGCGATCGATCGCGCTTGGACGCGGGAAGAACTCCTCAACCGTCGGGAAGCCTTGCTATTCCACTTGAGCAGCCAAATTCGCAACTCTCTCGACCTCGATACAATTCTGAATACCGCCGTGACGGAGATTCAGCACTTGTTGGGCGTTGATTGCTGCCAATTTTTGTGGAACTGTTCGGACTCAAAGGAGTTTTGCTTTCGGGTGACTCACGAAGCGCGTATCCCAGGTTTGCCCAGTCTCTTGGGCGAGTGCCTCCCTCCTTACCTAGCACACTTAACCGAGACAATTGGTCGTCTGCAAAAGATCCAAATCGACAATCTCGCGGAGGCAACGGAGTTAGAGGAGCAAACGCGATCGCTTCTGGTTGATTGGGGCATCACAGCTGGACTGGTTCTACCGTTTAAAACTCACACGGGCCAATTAGCTGCGATTGTTTGCACTCACTATGATGGGCCGCATGCATGGAGCGATCGCGAAGTCGAGTTATTGCAAGCTGTAGTGAACCAACTCGCGATCGCGATCGAACAGGTAGATTTATTTGCCAGCACTCGGGCGGCACTTCTGGCCGCTCAAACCCAAGCCCGTCATCTCGATCTAGCGTTACGCGATCTCAAGCAAACCGAATCGCGGCTGATGCAGGCAGAAAAAATGTCCAGTCTCGGTCAAATGGTAGCTGGGATTGCTCATGAAATCAACAATCCGGTCAGTTTCATTACGGGGAATCTCTGCCATGCCACGAACTACATCGAAGACTTGCTGGAGCTCATTGACCGCTATCAACAGTATTATCCCAATCCTGTTCCTGAAATTCAGGAACTCGTAGAAGAGGTTGATTTGGAATTTTTGAGCGAAGACTTGCCGAAAGTGCTATCTTCCATGCAAATAGGAGCCGATCGCATTCGCGAAATAGTCCTTTCCCTGCGAAACTTTTCCAGGGCAGATGAAGCGGAAATGCAGCCCGTCAACTTGCATGAGGGGATTGACAATACGTTATTGATTCTCCACAACCGCTTAAAACCCAGCGGGCATAAGCCGGGTATTACCATTGTGAAAGAGTACGGCAAGCTACCCGCTGTGGAGTGTTATGCCGGTCAGCTCAATCAAGTTTTTATGAATATCATTAGTAATGCGATCGATGCTCTTGAGGGGGAAAAAGAGGACGGTTGTTCTATCCCGCCAGAATCTCTGACACCTTCACCGACAATCTGGATTCGCACGGAAGTTGTAGATCGCGATCGAGTAGCGATTCGGATTCGCGACAATGGACCGGGAATCTCACAAAGCGTAGTTAAGCGTTTGTTTGACCCCTTCTTCACGACCAAACCTGTCGGTAAAGGAACGGGTTTGGGACTGTCTATTAGTTACCAAATTGTGGTGGAGAAACATGGGGGCATTCTCAAGTGTATATCCGAGCCAGGACAGGGAACTGAGTTTTGGATTCAAATCCCCATTCATCCTTGAGCAGTGGTCAGTGAACAGTGGCCAGTGACCAGTGAGCAGTGACCAGTGAACAGTGGCCAGTGAACAGTGGCCAGTGGCCAGTGAACAGTGAGCAGTTAATGCCGGATTTTTCTGATAATGCGAGGAGCGATAGGTGTTTTTGTGAATGGGACAGAATTTGGGGCTGTCTTTCATATCCACTAAGGATTTGAAGGCGATCGCTCCTCAAATAGCTCCGCGCAACTCCTGCAAAGCTTGCTATAACTGGTTTTGAGGCGATTTTATTGCTAACCTCTTGCCTGAACCAGTGGCTGAAATGTATATTTTAATAGAGTACGCGCAGTTGCACCTTGAAAATTCAATCTACACAACGTTTTAGGCATCCGCTGTCGCAATCACCTTGAATCCCTATCAGGGATTGAAACGAGACTAACTCGCGTTCTTCGCTCAATACTTTCTTTGTCGCAATCACCTTGAATCCCTATCAGGGATTGAAACCCGCCGAAAATTTCGCCTCTGCCTCTGCCAAGTATTGTCGCAATCACCTTGAATCCCTATCAGGGATTGAAACTGCAACCTTGCGGTGCAAAGCGGTGCCAGCGTTAGCAGTTGTGGTAGCGGTCGCAATCACCTTGAATCCCTATCAGGGATTGAAACACTCCAGAAACTAAAGACGGTCTAGCCCTAGCTGACGTCGCAATCACCTTGAATCCCTAATCAAGGATTAAAACTATCTTGAACTTGCTTGAGTAAACCTATCCACATATCGGATGGATTAGAGTAGTAATCAATTTCCTCAATTTGATATCGAGAAATACCAGAGCCATCTGGTAAAAGAATATAATCGCCTGGTTTTATACCTTTGCCTTGACCCGTCATGTAACCTTTGGACTCTCCGTCTATAGGTTCAAAGATGTAATCACTTCCGCTAACGAGTTGAGTATAGTCGTGTGTTCTATTTTTCTGATGAATACGACTCTTTCGTTGTCTAGCCTTAGAGAAAAAATTAATCCTCAAATTAATATTTGAGGAGAGAAAATCGATAAGGCTACCTTCAAAAATACCCATAATCAACTCGTTCTCAGTAACAATCCCTGCGATTACATGAAGATGACTTAAGAATTAACACCCTTTTATGTAGATACTATGTATCTGCTGTGGCAGAAACGTATCAGTCTTACTTAATACTATAACCGCTATAATTTTTCGCGTCATTTGTAGCATCAATTGCTGTTCGCTAATTGAACTACAGCAGTTTTCTAGAACACTGATTCAGAAATTGTATTCTAGGTAGGGGCGTATAGCTGTGCGCTCTGACACAGGGTATATTGACTCTGGCTTGGCACGATGTTGCTCTATATATAAAAGACTTATAGCGATTCTCAAAGTAGTTGAACACACGACTTTGAAGATTAGCCGATTGGGCAACACAAAATTAAGCATTTGAGACGATTCCGCAATCGCCTAAAGCCCTGTTATGCCGATTCACTTTCCGAGTCGTGTGAAACACAAGTAAGAGTAAGGGGTGCCTTACCCCTACCGTGCAGTCTATTAAACTGAGAACCGCCATATTTGAATCCAAGCCGATCTAAGTCAACACCTGTTGGCACAACTGCCGGAAATCCTCGCCTCGATGCTCGAAGCTTTGGTATTGGTCGAAGCTCGCACAGGCGGGTGACAGCAAGACAACACGGGCATCGTACTGTTGAGCCAATTGGGCTGCCCTCGGTACCGCGTTTGTCATAGTTTCAACAATTTCATAGCGATCGCATCCCGCTTGCTTCAAGCGATCGGCAAAGGCGGGTGCCGCCTCACCAATGAGTAGGACGGTCGCCGCTTTCGCTTGAATGGTTTCAATCCATTGGGCATCATCGCCAGCTTTCGCTTCTCCCCCCGCAATTAAAATCGCAGGACTCTCCACCGACGCTAATCCAACTTGCGCCGCATCGTAGTTGGTGGCTTTACTGTCATTGATAAAATCAATTCCCTGCCAAGTAATGATGTGTTCGAGACGATGAGGGACACCGGGGAAGTTGGCAATCGCTTGCGCGATCGCATCTTTCTCAATTCCCGCCAACCGCGCTGCTGCTACTGCCATCAACAGGTTTTGATGATTGTGTTCTCCCACCATTCGCAACGACGCCGCTGACACGATGGGTTCGTCTTGAGCAATCACCCAACCGTCTTCGATATAAACTCCTTGAACGGGATTCCCCAAAAGATACTCTTTGCCCTTGACACTCGTCCAACAGGCATCCGGCCAGTGTTCCACACCCATTTTGCGGAGGTAAGGGTCATCACCGTTGAAGACTTGTAAATGCGATCGCGCCAGCAAAGAGGCTTTGATGTTGTAGTAGTTTTCTAGCGTCTTATGGCGGCTGAGGTGATCGGGTGTAAAGGTCGTCCAAATCCCAATTTTCGGCGAAAGAGCGCTTGACGATTCGATTTGGTAGCTGCTGATTTCTGCGATTACCCAGTCAATTTGGGATGGTTTCAAGGCGAGTTCGCAGGCAGCATAGCCGATATTGCCGCAAGCAGGTGCATTCAAGCCAGCTGCTTGAAAAATTGCAGCCGTGAGAGATGTCGTCGTGGTTTTGCCATTCGTTCCCGTGATGCCTACCCAAGGAGATGACTGAAGATGACGCCAAGCGAGTTCGAGTTCGCCAATCGTGTCTATCCCTTTGGTTCTCGCTGCCACTAAGACAGGAATATCCCAAGGAACACCAGGACTCACCACAATCAGCTTCGGTAAATCCGAGTCATCCAGCGTCGGGGAATAGCCCAGTTTAACGGTAATGTCCTCCTGGGAAAGTTCCTGTTGTTGTTGGCGTAATGCTTCCGAGGAGTTGGTATCGTTAATTGTCACCTGCCAGCCTTCCTGCTTGAGGAGTCGTGCAGCGGCGATTCCGGAGCGTCCCAAACCAATTACCTGAGCGTCGGGCATAAACTAAAATGGCAGAAATCCCTATTTTGCATTCCCCATAGTACCGAGGTGACTATCAGATTGCCAATGCTTGGCTCGGTACACGGGTAGCAGTGAGCAGTGAGCAGTGAGCAGTGAGCAGTGAGCAGTGAGCAGTGGCCACTGTTCACTGTGAACTAACTCTTGACAATCAGTCCAAAATCCGCCAGTACACGAGCATGATTTCGCAGTAACCCTAAAAGATTTAAGCGATTGCGCTTGATGTTTGGATCTCGGTCCATGACTAATACACTTTCCGGCCCGTCAAAGAACGTGCTAACGGTAGGAGCAATCTGAGCTAAAGCATGTACCAGTTGTTGGTAATTTCGCTGTTCTCTGGATGCTTGAGTTTGCGGAACTAAGCTAACAACGGCATCATAGAATGCTTGCTCTGATGGTTTTTGGAACAGTTCTGGATTGACAACGGCTGAAGGTTCAAGTTGTTGCGTATCCAAATCGCCTTGGACGGCTAGACGCGCTGAACGGTTGACGGTTTCGTAGATTTCATTGAGCTTGCCGTTATTACGAATTTCTTGAAGGAATAGGGCGCGATCGCGAACGTCCAATAAGTCTTTTAAAGCTCGTTGCGTATACTCTGCGTCATTCTCTCCGAGAACGGCATTGACTAAATCGTAGTCGATACTGGGTAAATTGTAGGCAGCACTTCCTTCTTGCAATAAAGTGCGAATCCGTTGCAAGAAAAACTCTTCCAACGACGCAATAGGTGATGACTTATCGGAATGAGCGGCGACAAAATCTGCGGCGGCTTGCTCTAGTAATTGTTGCAAGTTGAGCGGTAAGTTGGCATCCCAAGTAATATTAACAACTGCATTAGCAGCACGGCGCAGAGCAAAGGGATCAGATGAACCCGATGGTATCATCCCCAATCCAAAGATACTTACTAAGGTATCTAGACGGTCAGCCAAACCTACAACTTGACCCGTGAGAGTTTGAGGGAGTTTGGCTCCTGCTCCTTTGGGTAAATAATGCTCAACCATTGCCGTCGCTACGGCTTCCGATTCCCCGCTAGCGGCAGCATAGTTTTGCCCCATTATCCCCTGTAATTCGGGGAATTCGTAGACCATTTGAGTGACGAGGTCGGCTTTACACAGCAACGCAGCGCGGAGGATATCGCTACGTTGGCTGGAGGATACGGCGAGTTGGTTGGCAATGCGATCGGCTATTTTTTCAATTCGTCCAACTTTATCGCGTACCGAACCCAATTCATCTTGGAATGTCACTTTCTCCAACTTAGGCAAGTAGCTTTCTAAGGGAGAAGCAAGGTCAGTTTTGTAGAAATATTGACCGTCAGCTAAGCGGGCCCTAATCACTCGCTCGTTTCCTGTGGCAATGATGTCAGATTTCGCGGGATCGCCGTTAGAAATAGTGATGAAATAGGGGAGTAATCCAGTGGCTTGGTCGTTTTTGAAAACGGGGAAGTAGCGTTGGTGAGTCACCATAACTTCAGTGACGACTTCGGACGGCAGAATTAAGAATTCCGAGTCAAATTTACCGACAACAGCGGTTGGCCATTCCACTAAGTTGGTGACTTCTTCCAACAAATCTGGGTAGATTGGGGTATAACCACCTAGCTTTTGCGCGGCTGACTTGACTTGCTGTTCAATGTTGCGGCGACGATTATCGACTTCCACGGCAACGGACGCCAAGTGCAGGCACTGAACGTAGTCAGCCGCTTGAGGAATTTCCACAGGGGCTGGGTGTAAGATGCGATGGCCGCGAGAAATGCGATCGCTTTTTATTGTCTCGGAACCGTTCGCCAGTTCTAGAGGTAGCACGTCCCCATCCAAGAGCGTCACCAACCAAACAATCGGTCGGGGAAACCTCAAGTCGCCATCTCCCCAACGCATAAACCGTCTACCGTCCAAGCCCAAAATCCATTGGCGAATCAGTTCGGGTAGAATCTCTGTTGCCGGACGACCTGGTATTTTCTTGAGCACGAAGACGAATTCGCCTTTGTCCGTATCCCTGACTTCCAGGGCATCCAGTTCCACCCCTTGCTTGCGGGCAAACCCTTCTGCGGCTTTGGTGGGTTGGCCATCCTTAAACGCGGCGGATGCGGGTGGGCCTTTGATTTCTTCTTCACGATCGCTTTGCTGCGCTGGTAGCCCTTTAATCAATACGGCCAGTCGTCGGGGCGTGCCGTAAATCTCGATGGCTTCTGGTGTGAGATATTGCTCGTCGAGAGAGGTAGGAATACGCGACTGCCATTGCGCGATCGCATTATCAACAAAATCTGCGGGTAATTCTTCTGTACCAACTTCTAATAAAAACGTAGGCATAGCAGTCTATAAAGGGCTGGACGTTACAGGCTAGTTTCAACAGTTTACCTCGCTCCTAATCCCAATCGGCTGGCATCTTGTACCAGCAGCAACAACCCGCCAGTGGTTAAAACCACTGTCTCATCGCTCAAGTCGTCTAAAGACGACTGGGCAAGAATTTTAGTCCACTAAGCGTGGACTTGAGCTGTTAGCCCAGAGTTTTAACTCTGGGTGGGTGAGGGCAACTCATGCAATATCTCAGTTAAAACGGGGTAGGATTTATTTCCGGGTTCTTAAATCTCTGGTACCAGCACCACAAGTAGGAACGCCTTTCACCAGAGTGGGAGGATTTGGCGTCGTCGAACCAATACGTAATGCTTCACAAGCGATCGCTACCGTGAAAGTTTTCGACTTATCCGCTTTGGGATCGAGCGTAGTAGCGGGTACGGCGAAAACTCCTCCGACATAGCTTTTTATCTCGCGGTTCGTCCTCCTTTGCCACTGAAACGGGCCCAAGTAAACTGTTTCGTAGGCATAATCCGATCGCGCGATCGCATAATTTAATGCTGCCGTTTTCGTGGCACGCATCAAGTAGTTATAGTACCGAGTCTGAGTCCGGATGCCGATATCCAAGGCGGCAATGGACTTGGCAAAGGTATTGTGTTCGAGAAAGTAGGCTTGTTGCGATCGATTCATGGCACCGATGTTTTGCTTAGCCTCGGCTAAGACTGCTTTATTTGTGCAACTTAGAAGACTGGGCAAAATCATCAGCCCTCCACCAATTCCCAATACAACCAAGAAAAGCACGACAGCACACCCAGAAGAGGAGTCTGTTTTTTGTTCGGGTGACATGGTTTTTCTCCCAACTTGAGGGAAATTTAAGGGCTAGCAAACGTGACTGCTTGCTGCCTATCTGTTCTGTCTCTGGTTCTTTACGACTTATGCGATAGGGGTTTTCTAGAATAGGGAACGTCTGTTGCACAAATCCTGGAATGCCCCCTAATTCCCCTAATCCTGGGGGACTTTGAATTCAGGTTCGTTCCAAAATTGGTAGGGCTGTTTCATTCTCAAGGAAGCGTTCATCCGCCAGGAGTTAAAACCCCTGTCTCATAGTTAAAGTCCTCTATTCGCGTTAGCGTTTCCGAAGGGTAGAGGACTAAGAAATAGTAGTTGAGTCGTCTAAAGACGACTTGGGCTATTAGCCCGGAGTTTAAACTCCGGGCAGGTTTTTGGTACACGGCTAGTACGGTATGAGTTTAAAGTGCCTCGAAAGCTCTAGGGTCTAAGTCAGGAGGAAATAAAAATATTTTTTCACCTAAAAAAGAGGCAGTATGGCAGAGCTGAATCGCCTCACCGAAAGGAGAGAACGTTACTGGATTCCATTTGTCATTGTAGGAATATAAAACGACTCTATCTGTTCCGTTACCTTCGAGCGGGAGTTCTATTTTCCAAGGAGAGTCCATACGAGAAGCACCTCTGTCAACTATCCTGTTACTTGGCGGTGTTATTTTTTCGAGTGTTTGATACCATCGAGCCAATTCCATCCCCATAAACGTATCGCAGCTTGAAAATTTTCAAGAAATGCTACGTCATGTTGGTTGCGCCTCGATTGGTCAAGACTTTGGATATACCGATATCGATCGAATAATTCATCTTTCAAATATTCAAGTTTTTCGGAATCCTCAGAAATGTTCATTTCAACCAATCAAAATTATATCCATCCCACTATAGAGGCATGTTTTGA
>DATNPC010000108.1:0-3168 GCA_036703375.1 Allocoleopsis sp. | reverse complement strand
CAACGGATACGATCGTATTTTCTGCTGGAATTCGCTCTCGTGATGAACTAGCTAGAAGCTGCGGTTTAGCGCTCGGCGAACGAGGCGGTATTGCGATCAACGATAAGTGCCAAACCTCCGATCCCAACATTTATGCTATTGGAGAATGCGCCCTTTATCAAAATCGAATTTACGGCTTAGTTGCTCCTGGCTATAGAATGGCTGAGGTTGTTGCCGATCGCCTTAGTAATAGTGGTAAAAGTACTTTTACGGGTGCCGATATGTCCACGAAGCTTAAACTTTTAGGCGTGGATGTTGCGAGTTTTGGCGATAACTTTGCCCAGACTCCGGGTGCTAAGGAAATTGCCATCACCGATTCAATTCAAGGCATTTACAAAAAATTAGTACTTTCTCAAGATGGCAAGCATCTTTTAGGAGGCATTTTAGTTGGAGATGCCTCTGCTTACGGTACGTTACTGCAATTTGTGCAAAACGGCATCGCATTACCTCCCCATCCCGAAGATTTGCTCATTCCACCACGAGAAGGGCAATCTGCCGTAGCAGCAATGGGGGTGGAAAGCTTACCCGATACCGCCCAAATTTGCTCCTGTAATAACGTTACTAAAGGGGCGATTTGTCAGGCAATCCGAGAGGAAAAGCTGACTGATGTTCCGAGTGTTAAAAAGTGTACAAAAGCCGGAACAGGTTGCGGTGGTTGCGTGCCACTTGTTACAGATTTGCTTAAATCTGAGCTGAAGAAAGCGGGCATAGAGGTGAAAAATCATCTGTGCGAACACTTCCCCTATTCCCGTCAAGAACTCTATCATTTGTTGCGATTCGATCGCATCAAGACATTTGACGAACTCATCCAGAAATACGGGAAGGGTTTGGGATGTGAAATCTGCAAACCTACCGTTGCTTCAATGCTGGCGTCAACCTGGAACGAGCATATTTTAGAAACGCCCCATATTGCGTTGCAGGATACGAACGATTACTTCCTGGCGAATATCCAAAAAGATGGAACGTACTCCGTCGTGCCACGAGTTCCGGGTGGTGAAATTACGCCAGATAAGCTGATTGTTTTAGGAGAAGTGGCTCAAGAGTTTGGACTCTATACCAAGATTACTGGCGGACAACGGATCGATCTATTTGGGGCGCGAGTCGATCAATTACCGCACATTTGGAAGCGATTGGTTGATGCTGGATTTGAGTCGGGCCATGCCTATGGTAAGGCACTCCGCACGGTGAAGTCTTGCGTTGGCAGTACTTGGTGCCGCTTTGGAGTACAGGATTCTACGGGTTTAGCGATCGAGTTAGAACTACGATATCGCGGTTTGCGATCGCCTCACAAACTCAAATCTGCGGTTTCCGGTTGTACTCGCGAATGTGCCGAAGCGCAGAGTAAGGATTTTGGGGTAATTGCCACGGAGAAAGGCTGGAATTTGTATGTGTGTGGCAATGGTGGGATGAAACCACAACACGCCGTTTTGTTAGCTGCCGATATCGATAAGGAAACCCTAATCAAGTATTTAGATCGATTCTTGATGTTCTACATTCGCACAGCAGATCGACTGGAACGCACGGCAACTTGGTTCAACAAATTGGAAGGAGGAATTGACTATCTCAAACAGGTAATTATTGAAGATTCGCTGGAAATTTGTGCTGAATTGGAATCACAAATGCAAAATCTTGTCAATACTTATCAATGTGAATGGAAAGCGACGATTGAAAACCCAGAAAAACTCCAACGCTTCCGGCACTTTATCAATTCCGATCGACCCGATCCCAATCTAGCTTATGTCGAGGAACGGGGGCAAAAACGCCCTGCTACGGAGCATGAAAAAGTCCTGGCTGGAGTTTCTAATTCCTAACAAGCTTTCAGTTTACATCTTGCACTACCCCCCTAGCCTCCTGATTAAGGGGGAACCTTTGCTAAGGGAAGGGTTGGGGAGGAGTAGAGGAGTTTGCTCAAAGAGTTGAATTCAAACCTTCTAACAGTTCACAATTAAGTAGGAAAAGAAAATGGTTCAAGCATTACCAATTCGCGAGAGTATTCTGCAATGGATTGATGTCTGTTCGGTATCCGATATTCAGCCAAATACGGGAGTTTGTGCTTTAGTTGAAGGTAAACAAATAGCGATTTTTCGAGTTGGCTATGGAACTGATGTTTATGCCATCAGTAACTACGATCCGTTTAGTAAAGCGTTTGTTTTATCGCGAGGACTGGTAGGCGATCGCAAGGGCGTTGTTAAAGTCGCGTCACCGATTTATAAGCAAAATTTCAACTTGGCTACGGGAGAGTGCTTGGATGATGAAACAGTGAAAATTCCTACTTTTCCAGTACGGATTGTTGATGAGCGGGTACAGGTAGCCGTTCGCGAAGAAGTGTCGTAACGTACCTATCAAAACATTGGGTGGGTTATGGCTGCGCCTAACTCACCCTACGAGAGTTTTTAGTTAGTGCAGAGGTATCAAGAAGGGAGATAAGACGCGATCGCATCTTGCATTTGGAGAGTTTATGGAAAATGATAAACCGCAGAGGACACAGAGAACTCAGAGAAAGAGAAGAGATAATTTTACAACTCCTTGAGAATGACTCTATCTACTAACAATATTTAACGGTGTTCTCTCACCCACGCTCGAAAAGCTCTCATTGTTTTGTTTCTGCCTAGAGTTTTGCACTGATTTACATACTGGGGAATTGCCTCAATCAGAGGGAAAGTTGGGAAATTTGGGCTGTATTCACATTTGATATACTTTCCCACTTGCAGCACGTTAATTTGCAATTTTCCATTTTCAAAGCGCCAAAGTTCAAGGACTCCTAGCGCTTCGTAGATACTTGGATGAGTGCGAGCAGTCAAATCAATCTCTAGTGCTAAGTCGGGAGGCGGGTCTACTGTTAAGTCCAACCGATTTTTCCCTCGAACTGCTGCCTCGTTTTGAATGTAAAAGCAGTTGTCAGGTTCTATGCCTTTGAGCATCTCCTGATTTTTGAAGGTAGTCGAACCCAAGGTACAAAATTCAATATCTAGCTCTTCGAGAAGTGCTTTGACTCAGATCTTGCACCAGTCAGGATAAACCCGTAGGGCGGAATAATCAGTGTAAAAAATGACACCTAAACAAAAAGTTTTCTCAGTAGTCAAAAGTAGCCAAAACCACCCAGTTTCTAGATAATATTGCTTAGTTAAG
>DATNPC010000107.1:0-7481 GCA_036703375.1 Allocoleopsis sp. | reverse complement strand
ACTCTCGTGGAGTAATGCTATGAGATTAGAGTTGAGTCAATATTCTCTACATCTGGTATTGAATGACTAGCAAGCTCAATGCCAATACAATCTCCACTCCAGAACCAACAACTGGTCCAACAATTCGGGTTGGAATGGCGCTGCCAAACAGCATGATTAGTGCGCCCGCAAATACCCAGGGACAGTGCAATGTTTGCCAAATGCTAATGCCTACTAATGCCACTAGCACAATGGTCAAAATGGCCGCGATTGGTAAGCTCCCACTTCCCGCCTCGATATAGCGCAAGGTACCAGCAAAGGTATTTGATACTAGCTTCAGCTCTAAAAACTTGTTGCCCAACTCTAGCCAAATCATGATTAAGGCAATTGCCCAGGCCATACAGCGTACAATCGGATTACTTAGCCACATAACACCAGCGTTATGAGCTAGTTCAACAGCAACTACCACGAGAAACGGGGTGAATAATGTGTGGAACAAAAAGCGTAATCTATTGAGAGATTCTAGTAGCTCGCCTTCCCCAATCCAGTTGCCTAAGGAAATGATGAGATTGTCATAAATGAGTCCAGCCAATACGACAAGCAGTAGAATCGTTCCGATATTGCTTGATTGTTGAAATAGATGAATTCCCCAAACCAATAATCCAAAATTTGCCAATGTATAAATTAAATGCAAAATAGCAGCCATGTTGTTGCCTCTAGTCTAAGACTTCTAGATATTTGATGAATGTTTATGGATACCATGCCGCTTTTTCTTGGGAAGGATTGACAATAAAAGATTCAGGTTTTTTGTAGGCACCCCGATCGGAACAACTCGCCCAATGAAGCTACCATGAGCTTGCTGCTGATGAATTTCATAGCAATTCGAGGGTAAAACTTGAGTTCCTCAAACCTTGCTAGAAGCTTTAGCCGTTAATTGATACTCCTATCCCACCTAGAAAAGTGGCCTTGTAGGTACTTAACTATCATTCAGTTTGCACCTATCATCTTTATTAGACTTAAAAGTAAGGACTACCTGCTTGTACCTTTTGAATGAATTACGTTTTAATAAACTTACCGAAAGATAGATTCAGTTGGCTTTGAAGTGTGTAAAACGCTATACGTCTAGATTTTTGACCGATAAAAGTATTCTGTCTATCCCTGTTTGACAGGCTGTGTTTGAGTCCGATCGCATCGCTTAATTCAGAGACGATCGCAAATGCACGGTGAGGGGTAGCAGCGCGATCCCTCTTAGGCTATCTCGCATCCTGAACGCGATCGCTTCTGAAGAGGAAGTTACGTAAACACTATTACAAAACTGGATCTGACGCCGAATGAGAAAGCGATCGCACTGACTTGAGAATGCCACCTTCCAACTGCTCGATTGCTGCCATCACACCATTTTCAGGATTATCTAGCAGTGAAGCTTTGACTTGGGTTAAATAGTCCAAAATCGCTTCCCGTAAAACGGGTCGATCTATTTTTACTGTATGCTTGTAATCCCATACATCCCAAATCAGGATTCCTACCGCAACAATCGGATCGAGTAGCTGTACTCCTAAATTACTAGCAACCATACCACCCGTTTTAGCTGCCATTTTGGCTGTAGCCTTTCCGGCTAAAGAGGTGGCAACTTTACTTCCTATCTTAGTTACAGCAGGAATCATTGCCTTGGCAAGCAAGTAGCTACTGCCACCCACCAGCAACTTCAACGATAGGTTAGAAATGTTTCCTTCCGTGTCGCTTATCGTAATGGCAATATCCCCAAGATAGCGTTCCCAATCTCCTTGAGGAATTTTGTAACTACTTTGAATGCTAGAAATATTATTGTCTAATTCGGAAACATAAAGATTAATCGTATCTCTTGTTATACGCTCCAGTTCCAGTTGAGCAACTTTTGGTCTGAGAACTCGTTTGGCAAATTCAGTTTGAAAATCTTCCGTCAACTTTTCTGCCACAACTTGACTCGGAGGTGGGTTATTGGTATTTATCCAGCGAGCTGTTGCGGATGACAACCAAACAAATGGGGCGCTAAACTCCATTTTCTTTTGATTGAAGTAATCAAAATACCAATCCAGAAAGCTGCCATCGACGCGAGTCATTAATTTATCGACCCATGCATCTAGTCTGGCTGAAGCAAAGTTTTCTGCCTTGGTATGGGCATCTTCCAGTGCCGTTGCGATCGCGCGATCGAGGTTGCTGCGATCCCCCAGCGTTTTGTCGATAATAACAACATCACGGCTGCGATCGCGTAAATCTCTGGAATTGCCGGAAACCGAACTAGCAATAAAGCCTCTGCCTAGCAACGGGACAATCACGATGAGAATCACAGCTAGCCACAAAAAGGGAGCTAGCGACCTAATGAACTCCGTCCAAGCCCGGATTCGATTGGTCTTTTCAGCATACGTGACTCGTTCAGTGGTTGCTGTTTGCTTTGGCTGGACTGGTTCAGCTGATTCGCTTTGTGATGTTCTAGCAGCAGCTGTTGCTAACTCCGTTGCTGGTTTGCGATCGGATGTAGAGTTTAAATTCTGCTGTTGCTCGTGGCTCATCGTCATTCCCCAAGAGATTGGGATTGCTAATTACTTCCAACATAGCGTCCCTAGGTTTTTTTAAATTTACTCCCTTCCCGCTTGAAAATACCTATTTTGCCCCCCTAACCCCCCAACTTTGGGGGGAACCCGAATCTTAAAGTCCCCCAGAATTGGGGGATTTAGGGGGCATTCCAGGATTTATACAAGAGGTCTAGTAACGATGAGCCTATTGGATGTTGAAGAAGAGGATTCTAATACCGTTTAGGACTTCTTCTCCAAGCTTTATGGATTTTTTTCCATTTTTCCTTCTCCACTAAACTGGCTTTTTGGTCTTGTTTGCGGTTCAGATAATTTAATTCTTGTTGCAGTTTTTGGTAGTTTTGAAACCGTCGAACCTCAAGCGTACCTTCATCGATAGCCTGCTGCACTGCACAACCCGGTTCGTTCTGATGTTGACAATCACGAAAGCGACAGCAAGCTGCCAAGGATGTGATATCGGCAAAGGTTTCTTGCAATCCCTCATTTCCCGTCCACATCTGAAGTTCCCGCATTCCAGGAGTATCGATGAGTAACCCCCCAGAAGGCAAGATGATTAACTCGCGACACGCCGTGGTGTGCCGTCCCCGATGATCGCTAGAACGGACGGATTGAACAGATTGAATGCTTTGGCCTGCTAATTGATTCGTGAGGGTTGATTTGCCAACTCCAGAAGATCCAATTAGTGCAACAGTTTGTCCTTTGCTTAGATAGGGAGTTAAGGCGGCTAATCCCTGGTTTTCTAAAGCACTCAGGATAATAATCGGCACTCCTGGCGCAATAGTTTCTACTTCAGCTTGTCGTTGCGCGATCGCATCGCATAAGTCTGCTTTGTTCAGGACGATGACTGGATTAGCGCCACTGTCCCAGATCAGAATTAAATAGCGTTCGATTCTCCTGGGATTGAAATCCAGATCTAACCCTGAAACCAAGAATACCGTATCAATGTTCGTGGCAACAATTTGCTCTTCTGTCAGTGCGCCTGCTATTTTCCGAGAAAATTTGCTTTTCCTGGGCAAAATCTCATGGATGGTTGCTTTGCGTTCCTCGTGTCTGACGCTAATCGTTACCCAATCTCCCACCGCCGGAAAATCAATGCGTCCAGTCGCTTGATGGCGCATTTTTCCAGCTACTTCTGCCGTTAGTTCTCCAAATTCTGTGTAGAGAGTGTAGGTATTCTTATGTTCAAGCGCGACTCGACCAACGGTGTATCCCGATTCAAGATGGCTGGGACTATGTTGAGAAAAAAAACGGTTCCAGCCTAACAACTCTAAATTCATTGAAGTTTCCTCGATGTGTGCCTAGGCTTGCCGCAAGGCTCACAGAGGAATTATGGAATTCATTCATTAGAAAATTCTGTGAGTACGGCGTTGCATCTTGATAGTGATAAAGGTTTTGATGGCAACCGACTCTGTCATAATTCTTACTCTTGGAATAGCTATCAAAATTGTTCTACAAGATAATTGTAGTATCATACTACAATTATTGACAAGCTTATCTACAGCCTTCCGGTTGTAACCCGATCGCAAAAGGTTGCTTTCCCATTCCCACCCTACAACTGGATGTGTATTCGCAAACGGCTATGCCGCGATATGTCGAATGCTTGCTCTTATCGTCTGTAATAACGATGACCTACAGACAGAACAGCCGCGATCGCGATTCCCGGTAATGCGATCGCTATGGCAAAGGGAGAGCGTAACCAATCAGCTGGTTCGTATAGTTCTTGATAGCGATCGGAGTTGTAGAGAGAACAGGGTTGAGCAGAACTTGCTGAACAAAACAGTACGCCACTGGCGATCGCAGTGGTAGAAAGGATAGCCGCCAAAGCTAATTTAGGTTTCATCTTGGGTTACTTCTCCAACTGGCTTGAGTTTGGGTAACGACCGATGCGATCGCACGCAGGTTGCATCAATTCTAGTCAAAACTGCTGGCTTGGGTGAATTCTTTATTGAGCGATCAAGGTTCCTTTCTCCAATGATGCTCTCTCTTTAAGCCTCCGGTTCAATTCCTGCTGCTCGTAGTTGAGCTGCCAACGCTTCAGCTCGTTGTCGTTCTTGTTCAGCTCGTTGCCGTTCCTGTTCGGCTCGTTGTCGCTCCTGCTCCACTGACTCGACTCCCCAAGGCAACATTTGCCCGCTTTCATCCCACCAACGCAACCAGTAACCTGTCCGATTTCCCTTGGTTCCCTTGGTTCCCTGCCACACGCCGAGAAATAGATCGAGTGCTTCAATCTTATAGCGATCGCTTGCATTGGGCTGTTGCAAGTCATAACGCCTTGAATCATTGAGTTGATAAACTTCTAGCACTCCTTGTTGTGGCTCGAAAATCGCGTATTGCGGTACTTGCAAGACTTGCTCGTAAAAGAACCACTTGCCAGGGGGATAGGTGGGTTTAATGGAATACTCCCCTCCTTCTGTCTCGGAGAGAAACTCCATGACGAGCGCCGGAACGTCTCCTTGGAGCTGTGGTGTATAACTGCGACGGACTTCCTCTCGCGAAACCCAAATCCGAGGCACGTACATCCAATCGGGGGCTTTAACCACAATCTTGTTATTGAGAGTGGCACAGACGCCGTAGTTAGTGGCAATCAACACATTCTCTTGCAGTCGTCCTGCCTGTTCCAGAATGTCGCTCAATGCTGCTGCTAAGGCGGGCTGGTCGATGTTATCCACTGGATCGTCTGGTAGGGGAAAATCATCAGGTAACTTCTCCCAGCTGATTGTATAACTCGCTGTAGCGATCGCCATGGCACACTTCTCCCTATTGGTCAGCCCTAAGGGAATTGTAGATAAGTATAAGAAAGCGATCGCGTTCTAGCTCAACTTGCCCAGGCGATCGTCTCTGCGGAGTACACCGAGCAGCCTACGAAACTGAGCTATGCACTAATATTGCGTGCAATAGCACTGCAAATGTTTTCTTTCCAGTCCTCGTCAGAAATTGTTAGCTCTTGGGGCTGACACTGCTTAATCTCAATCGCAATCAGTTGAGGCCGTTCCTGTTCTAAGTCTTCAATGTAACCGAGTTGAGAAAGCTGAGCTTCCCGATGGCTGGCAAAAGGACCGAAGTAGTAGGTACAGTCAGGCTTTTTGGTGACAATTTTAACCCACCAAGCCATTCCGATTGACTCTAAGTAAGACGTAAAAAACTCTTCAGTATTTTCTAAAAATTTGTTAACAATCGCTTGTAACAGCTTCAAGCTTGGTGTCCAGGAGCGTGCTTTTAACTGTTCTTTTGATAATGTTGCATCGAACATAATTATTGCCTAGCGATTAACGAATCTTTACCAAGTAGACCAGTAGACATCTCCAAAAAAGAGTCCGAAACCTATCTGTTACCTAAGGGTGTAAATCTAGTTTCTGGAGAGGTCTAATCGGGATATCAAGCCTGTCCGCCAAAGTGTTTTTTATCCTATTTATAATGTATAACTCAATACAGCGTGAAGTAGCACCTATCTTTAAGCAGATTTATTGAAACTTAGCACTAGAACTCAATATCCGTACCGAAGAAGACAGATTTTCCCAGCCGGATGAAGGTTTAGTCTGTTTTTACGGATACGATCGCGCTCCTGACTCAAGCTGGATTGCTGTCCGATTATTGCCAAACCTGTAGCAGTTCTCAATGATTTGTAAAAAAATAAACTATAGAGGACGCTCCCACAAATAGAAGAAGAAGGAATTTCAACAAGGCTTCTCCCTTAAAGCCAGCCAATCAAGTGGGAGATGCGTCTTACTTTTGAGTAAATTCAGCCATTCATCATTTAGCAATCAACAATGATGAGTGCTAACTCTTGAAGACCTACAAAAAGTGGATACTTAAGCAGTTTAGTGTTGGCACTCGTGAAGATTGAGTGCTAATTCTTTCCAAAGATATAACAATAGCTTACTGGATTTCAGCTCGAACTACAAATCATACCAAGAACGCTAAAAAAGATACCTTCAGTTAGATGTTTACGATACATATTTTGTTGCCATACTATTGATTAAATCGTCTTAGGATTTATATATAGATAGGAAGACAGCCATGAAATACACCTTTGAAATCTTGGGAATATCTCCTGTCCTAGACTTCTTCAATCATCAACAGAAGGTTTACCAGAGGGGAAGCTCAGTTGGGATAGAATATCTCGGAACCTATCAATGCTCTCTCGATGCTTTCCTGAAGTCGGTCGAGACTGTTTCCCCAACGCGAGGTTGGGAGCTAGATCGAGTTGTAGACACAGTGATTCAATTCTGGCTGAATCACTCTGAGCCGATTCGGTACTGGAGCGAGCGACTCCATGATGCGGGTCAAGAAAATTTATTAGTGGCAAGAGTTGCCGATATTCAATCATTAAAGGTTGAGTTTGAATCGTTGCTAGGTAACAATTCTTAAGACAAGGTTAGTCTCCAGCCGCTTAGAGTGGAGAGCGAACAGGGGAACTTACCGAAGCGATGAAAGACGATACGATCGCGATTACTGGTTTTCACGCTCATATCTACTTCGATGCCGCAAGTCGCGATGCGGCGGCGCGTGTGCGCGAAGGATTGAGCGATCGGTTTGAGGTGCAACTTGGGCGCTGGCATGACAAGCCAATTGGGCCGCACCCAAAAGCGATGTATCAAGTTGCGTTCTTGCCCAATCAGTTCGGTAACGTCGTCCCCTGGTTAATGCTTAATCGTGAGGGGCTGGATGTGCTCATTCATCCTGAAACGGGGGATGATGTGGAAGACCACACGAATCATGCTCTGTGGCTAGGAGAGAAGCTAGAGCTGAATATCGAGTTTCTTCGGCAGGATTGTTTGTAGGGGCGATTCATGAATCGCCCCTACCATGTGTTCTATGCAACTGAGAACCGCTATATAAACGAAACCCACCTGCGCGGGTTCAAAATCCCTTGATATTTCGTTAGTCCGCGCAGGCGGACTTGGTTTTTATAGCCGCGACTTCCAGTCGCCA
>DATNPC010000106.1:0-19107 GCA_036703375.1 Allocoleopsis sp. | reverse complement strand
TGGCAGTCTCGTTGACCAGCGTTGGAACGGTTAATCACAAACAGCGTTGAGAACAATGGAAACAACTTCGTTCATGGATTTAGTGGCAGGTGGGTTAGCTCTAGCTATATTCATTGGCGGACTGCTGATGCTATTTAACGGAATATCCGCATTCGGGGATAAAGATCGATAAGTTCTAGGGTGGGTTCATGAACTAGCTCCTGTCAAAATTCTGTGTTCGCGGGAAATATTTGATGGTGAGAAGGGATGGTGAGAACGGGGGAAAGGGATTTGAGTGGAGTCAGTTGGGGTTGGGGAGAGTCTCTAAATTTCGACCCTTTAACGTTGGGCGCGTGGTTTGTTGAGATGGGTGTAGAATGCCCATCATCACGCTCGTTTTTATAAGGTTATGTCGCAAATTATTGCGATCGCCAATCAAAAAGGTGGGACTGGGAAATCGACAACAGCCGTCCATCTTGCCTATTACTTAGCCATACAACAGGGTCATAAGACTCTGCTGATTGATGCCGATTCGCAGAGTTCGTCCTCTCAATGGCTGCATAATCTAAAAAAGTCTATTGCTTTTAAAGCGATTCATGAGAAAGACCGACTATTTGAGGAAATCCCTCGGTTAGCCTCTCACCATGATTACTTGGTGATTGATGGACCAGCAGGACGGCTAGATGACGAAACGAAAGCCATATTAGCCTGGAGCGACCTAGTGGTTGTGCCAATTCAGCCTAAAGTGCTAGACCTTAGTTCTACACTTAAAGCTGTTATGCTGATCAATCAAGCTCAAGAAATTCGACAGGGCAAGCCCTTAGGTACTCTTTTTCTCAATCGAGCCAAACCAGGAACTCGCCTAAAAGATGAAGCCACTCGCTTTCTTCAGGCGGTTCCAGGTATGATCGCGCTCAAAACAATTATTCATGACCGTGAGGCAATTGCCGATGCACCTGGGCAAAATGCTACCACCTGGACGATGTCGGGAAGACCAGCCGCATCGGCAAGGCGTGAATACAAGCAACTATTTAGTGAAATTCTTGAACTCCTTAAAGGTTTAGATCCAACTTGACACTTTTGAAGCTCTTTCAAAGCTTTCTGGCAGACTTTCCACCCCTGTTATGCCCCAAAAACGTAAATCACTCGATGAAAGTGCTCTTGAGTTTTTTAAGAGTCCGATTCCTGAATCGGCAGAAGTTCCAGCTAAAGCCGCCGAATTGGTAGCTATAGAGTTAATTCATCTGCCAAAGCAACAACCCCGACGCTACTTTGATGCCCACAAGCTTCAATCTCTGGTGCAGTCGGTCAAAGAGTATGGAATTTTAGAACCCCTACTCGTGCGCCCTTTACCTGACAAACAGTATGAGCTAGTAGCTGGGGAGAGGCGCTATCGTGCAGCAAAAGAAGTGGGATTGACTCAAGTACCAGTGGTCATCCGACAGTTAAGTGAGTCAGAAGCCCTCCAACTAGCATTGATTGAAAACTTACAACGGGAAGACCTCAATCCAGTAGAGGAGACTGAGGGGATTTTGCAGTTGCTTGCCCTTAGTCTTAGCCTAAGTGTTGACGAGGTGACATCCCGGCTCTATCGGATGTACAACGAAGTCAAAGGTAATGTGAATTCGACTAACCCTAACGTTAGGGTTAGCGAAAAAGACGCGACGGTGCAATCCATTTTTGACTCGTTGGGACTAATGAGTTGGGAGTCCTTTGTTAAAAACCGCCTTCCCCTACTAAACTTGCCCCCTGAACTCAAGGAAGCGTTAGGTCGCGGAGAAATTGCTTACACCAAAGCCCAAGCGATCGCACGAGTTAAGGATGAACAAGAGCGCAAGGCTCTGCTTGAAGCAGCTCTGAACGAAAACTTATCCCTGAGCCAAATAAAAGAACGTATTGCCAGCCTTAAGGAAAAGAGTGCTGATAATAACGAGGATGAACCCTCCTCTCTTCGTAGCCGCATGGCTACAGCCTATACTAAAGCCAAGAAGTCGAAAATTTGGGAAGACCCAAAGAAGCAGAAACGGCTCAAGAAGCTTTTGGCTGAACTGGAAGCGCTGGTTTCTGAAGGATAGCAATCTATTCCCTCACTACAGAAGTGCGCTTAGAAGGTGGACGATCGCTGCTGTAGTGCAGTAAAAACGTAGGAGTCAGTTTTAGGAAAAAGTTGTTTCAGTTTTTACTTTCTCGAAAAAAATAAATAATAAAGAGAGCATAGCGGCACAGATCTCCTAAAGCCGAATTTTCCGGAGTCAGGTGTAATCTCAACGGAGTTGGTTCTAGGGGAGAGTCATTAGGGCGATCGCAAGAGCGAGAAATTCTCCTAGATCTCAGAGAGTGGCTTGGTCCATAGCGTAGGGTGCAACCAGGAATTTTCAACCGCGATCGCACGGAAATTCACCAAGTCCTAAAATTGTGGATTCAATAAATTCACTAAAGCATTTGATTCTCACTCAAGGTCAGGGTGTAGCAAGTGAGCTTTCACGCGCTGTGATTGCTGAGCATTAGAAAAATTTTGATGAGAGCTAACCCCTCGGCAGTGAGCATTTCGCTTACCGCTAACTTCGGTTGAAAACTTACTGAAGGAACACTTACCCCTTTGCTCAATGGCGAAGGGTCGGAACCCATGTCTAAATCAGCCACTGAGCGTTTTATCCCCAGCCCAGCCTCTATCGTCTCCTGTCGGTCACGCCAATGGGTGGTGCTGCCTTCGGAAAACTTGGACATCATCCGCTTGCGTCCCTTAAGTGGGAATGAAGACCAGATTTGCGGCATTTATCAACCTCTGGGGCTGGAAGTACTAGCACCCGCGCAGTTTCCCCTACCCCAACCCGAAGCCATTCAAGACCACACCGCCGCCCAACTGCTGATGGATGCCGCCCGGTTGAGTTTACGGAGTGGAGCTGGACCCTTTCGGTGCTTGGGGCGGCTCTCCGTGCGACCCCGTCCCTACCAGCTAGTGCCGTTGTTGATGGGACTGCGCCTGGAAACGGTGCGACTGTTGATTGCCGATGATGTGGGGATTGGGAAAACTATTGAAGCGGGATTGATTGCCCGCGAACTTTTGGATAGGGGAGAAGTCCAGCGGTTAGCCGTCCTTTGCCCACCCCAACTGTGCGACCAGTGGCAGCGGGAATTACAAGAGAAGTTCCAAATTGATGCGGTTGTCATCCGTTCCGGTACCGTCTCAAAGCTGGAACGAGGACTCCCCTCTGGCGATGCCTTCGGCGCTGTGCAAAGCACAGGACGCCATATCTTCGACTATTACCGACACATTATCGTCAGTCTCGACTACGCCAAGTCAGAGCGGCGTCGTGCCATCTTCCTCTCCCATTGCCCTGACTTGGTAATTGTCGATGAAGCCCACACCTGCACCCGTACCAATACTGAGGGGGTGGCGGTACAACAACGTCACCAATTGGTGCAGGAGATTGCTTCAAAAACAGACCGACATTTGGTTTTACTGACGGCAACGCCTCACAGCGGGATAGAAGCTTCGTTCTTATCGATTCTAGGTTTACTCAAACCGGAGTTTGAACAGCTCAACCTCGATCGCTTAACTGATAAAGAACGCCAAGAGCTTGCCAATCACTTTGTCCAGCGACGACGGGCAGACGTGAAATTGTGGTTGGGCAATGAAACGCCGTTCCCGGAACGAGAACCGTTAGAGCTTCCCTATCGCCTATCGAAAGAATACCGCAGTTTATTTGAAGACGTTTATAACTTCGCCCGTGGGTTAGTCAAAACAGCAGATGACCGTCTCAGTTATGCCCAGCGTCGGGGGCGATATTGGTCAGCTTTGGCGCTGATTCGTTGCGTGATGTCCTCTCCCGCTGCCGCTGTTGCCACCCTCAACCGTCAGGCGAGTAAAGCGGGAGATGTCACTGAGTTAGTCAGCGACTTGGATGAGGAGTTGATGGGGGCTTATGTTTACGACCCCACAGAACAGGAGCAAGCCGTTGATGCGCCACCGACTGTGGTAGTGGAACAAGGACAGCAATCCTATGCGGACTCGGATAGACGCAAGTTGAGGGCGTTCGTCCAAGCGGCGGAGAAACTCCAAGGACAAAAGGATGCCAAATTGCAAAACGCGATCGCATCCGTCGAATCTCTCCTTAAAGACGGCTTCAACCCCATCCTCTGGTGTCGTTACATTGCCACAGCTAACTACGTCGCTGAAGCGCTGCGGCAGAAGTTGGAAAAGAAAGGCAGCAATATCCGCACGATCGCGATTACTGGGGAACTGTCGGAAGACGAACGGGAAATCCGGTTAGCCGAATTGAAGTCCTATCCCCAACGGGTGATGGTTGCCACCGACTGCTTGAGTGAAGGGGTGAACCTCCAGGAACATTTTAGTGCTGTTATACACTACGACTTGCCCTGGAATCCGAATCGCTTGGAACAGCGGGAGGGACGGATTGACCGCTACGGGCAACCTGCGCCAATTGTCAAAAGCTTTTTGCTCTACGGTCAGGATAACCCAGTGGATGGTGCCGTGCTGGAAGTGTTGATTCGCAAGGCAGTGCAAATCCACAAGACGCTGGGCATTACCGTACCCGTCCCGATGGATAGCGCTACGGTGACGGAGGCGGTGTTTAAGTCTCTGTTCGATCGCGTCCCAGAGGCGAAGCAGCTATCGTTATTCGATTTGCTCGATTCTGAAGAATCTCCCCTAAGCCAGGTTCATAAAAGCTGGGATAGGGCAGTAGAACGGGAAAAGCGCAGTCGAACTCGGTTTGCTCAGCACTCTATTCATCCTACCGATGTGGAGCAGGAGTTAGTGGAGTCTGACCAGATTTTAGGAAGTGAATCAGATGTTGAACGTTTTGTCAAGTCAGCCTGTGAGCGACTGAACAGTTCCTTGATTAAGAAGAAGCAGGGTTGGTTGCTGCAATCCCCACCTCAATGCCTGAAGGCAGTTCTGGGAGATAAGCCGCGTTTGATTTCCTTTACAACTCCCGTTCCCGAAGGGGTGGAATACATCGGACGCAATCACCCACTGGTTGAGGGGTTGGCGCGTCATTTGCTGGAAGAGGCACTGGACAATGTGCCAAATCCCACTGCGGCCCGTTGTGGCTTTACGGTTACGGATGCTGTAGAAAAGCGTACCACTTTGCTGCTAGTGCGACTGCGGCACCTCTTGGACAGTCCAAAGCACCAAAGTTTGCTAGCGGAAGAATGCTTTGTGGCTGGCTTTACCGGAGCACCATCCAATCCACTGTGGCTATCAGCAGAAGAGGCAATGGAACTGTTGCAACAAGCGGAACCTGTGGGGGATATTCCGCCAGCGATGAAACGCTTGGAAGTCGATGAACTCTTGGGGCGAATTGAGGAACTGAAGGAAGAGTTACGACAAATTGCGGAACGGCGATCGCATTCTCTCTCTCAATCTCATCGCCGTGTTCGAGCAATCACCAAGGAAGGACAGGTCAAAGTTACCCCCCAACTCCCAATGGATATTTTGGGCGTTCTAATTCTACAGCCAGGAAAGAAGAAAGGTAATTAAATGAGCGCAGTTGGAACCACGTTAACCGGAGTCCAAATTGAGGGGAACTTGATTGCCCCTGACATGACGACAGATTTGCTGGCTGGGGAGATTAAAGGGCAAACACCGGAAGATTTTAACTTTGCCAAGACTGATAAGCTTGCCGATGAAATTGCGATCGCGTGGGGCGATGCTAAGGCATATTGGGCAGCATTTCAACGGCGACTGGCGCGACTGGATGCAGACGATATGGCTACCAGTCTTACTCGCGAACAATGGGCGGTGCCGTTATTAGAAAGTTTGGGCTACAGTCCGGTTTATACGGCTAAAGCCGAGATTGTCGATGGGCAAACTTATGCGATTTCTCATCGTGCTGAAGCGGGGGAGAATAAACCGCCTATCCATATTGTCGGCTGTCGGGTGAAGCTGGAACAGCGTCCGCCTAGCGGTACGCCTCGACTCTCGGCACACACCCTGATGCAAGAATACCTCAATCGCACGGAGCATCTGTGGGGTATTGTTACCAATGGGTTGCAGTGGCGGCTGTTACGGGACTCCTCGTTGATGACTCGCCTCACCTACATTGAGTTTGATTTAGAACAAATTCTCAACGGGGAGAACTTTGCCGAGTTTGGGCTATTTTATCGCCTCTTCCACCGTTCCCGCCTGCCGCAAGGGATGGATGATGCGGATGAGTGTTTGCTGGAGTACTATCACCAGGAAGCGATTCAGCAGGGGGGACGAGTCCGCGATCGCCTGCGGGATGGGGTGGAAAAAGCTTTGGTTTTGTTGGGTACGGGATTTCTGCAACATCCTGCTAACCAACAAGTACGGCAGCAGTTTGAGTCGGGAGAACTGACGGATAAGGTTTACTACCGCCAACTGCTATTGCTGATTTATCGCTTTTTGTTCTTGATGGTGGCGGAATCTAGGGATTTGTTACTTGCTGACGAAGACCCGGAGAAAGCGCGAATCTACATGGAATATTACAGCGTTTCGCGCTTGCGGGATATGGCAGAACGCCGCAGTTATCGGCGAGAAGGGTTCCAAGATTTATGGCAAGGGTTGCGGGTGACGTTCCGCTTGTTTGATGAAAACTGGCGGGGGGAAGCGTTAAAGCTTTCTCCTCTCAATGGTGACTTATTCGGTTCCAAGACGCTGCAAGATTTGGATGCTTGTGCCATTGATAACCACGATTTGCTCTTAGCCATCCGGGAGTTATCCCTGTATGTAGCCGTGCCGTCGGCGGCTTCTCGCCGAGTACAACAAGGGCAGTTGCGCCGAGTGAATTATGAGGCGTTGGATGTCGAGGAATTGGGCAGTGTTTATGAAAGTCTGCTCGATTTTCATCCCCAGGTGGTGCAACGGCAGGGAATTTATGAATTTGCCTTGGTGCTGGGGAGCGATCGCAAAACCACTGGTTCTTACTATACGCCACCGGAGTTGGTGGGGCAGTTGATTAAGAGTGCCTTGGAACCTGTGATTGCTGATAAGTTGAAGGGGGCGAAAACTCCGGCAGAACAAGAAGCGGCTTTACTCAGTTTAAAGGTATGCGACCCCGCCTGCGGATCGGGTCATTTCCTCTTGGCAGCAGCGCGGCGGATTGGTAAGGAGTTGGCTAAGGTTCGGATGGGAGAAGCGCAACCGGGAGCAGAACCCTTACGCAAGGCAATTCGAGATGCGATTCAAAACTGCATCTATGGGGTGGACTTGAACCCCTTGGCAGTTGATTTGTGCAAAGTTGCGTTGTGGATTGAGGGGTTTAATCGGGGGTTCCCGCTGAATTTTCTCGACCACCGGATTAAGTGTGGCAATTCCCTGGTGGGAGTGCTGGATTTGGATTGTCTCAAGGAAGGCATCCCGGATGAGGCGTTTAAGGCGGTGACAGGGGATGATAAAACGCTGTCGTCGCAGTTTAAGAAGCGCAATAAGAAGGAACGGGAGACCGATAACAAGGGGCAGTTGTCGATTTTTGTTGACCAGTTGGATGAATCGCGATCGCAGTATACTCAAACGTTGCGGCAGGTAGGCGCGATTGATGAAAAGACTACGGCTGAATATCGACAAAAAGCAACTCAATATTACCAGAGTCGCCAAGATTCGGGATGGTGGCGAGACTATTCTGCCTGCAATCTGTGGACGGCAGCATTTTTCATGCCGTTGACTCAACAAAATCTGCAATTGTTGCCGACCACGGCGGCATTGACTCAGTTATTGCGGGGGGATTTGTCTACACAAAAGGTAGTGGAAGCGGCGAATAAGCTGGCACAGGAGAAGCGCTTTTTCCACTGGTGTTTGGAGTTTCCTGAAGCGTTTGAGGCTGGTGGATTTGATTGTGTTTTGGGGAATTCCCCTTGGGAACGGATTAAGTTACAGGAGAAGGAGTTTTTTGCTTCTCACAGTATTGAGATTGCTAATGCTGCGAATAAGGCGGCACGGGAGAAGTTGATTAGGGAATTGCCGAAGAACAATCCTGAGTTGGCGCAAGCTTGGGAGGATGCCAAGCATGATGCTGATGCACAAGGTAAGTTTATTCGTGAGTCGGATAGATTTCTTTTAACTGCTACAGGGGATATCAATACTTATTCTGTGTTTGCTGAGACAAGTAGAAAAATAATTTCTCCTAATGGCAGAGTTGGTGTAGTTGTTCCTACAGGTATTGCAACTGATGACACCTGCAAAAAGTTCTTTGGAGATTTAACTCAAAAGCAGGCAATAGCTAGTCTTTATGATTTTGAAAATCGAGAAGCCATATTTAATGCTGTACATCGCAGTTATAAATTCTCACTACTAACTATCAGTAGTAAGCCAATAAAGCAAGGTAACTTTTCCTTCTTTCTCACTCAACCAAGACAAGTAAATAATCAGGGGCGCGTTTTCCAGCTTTCTCCTCAAGATATTTCTTTAATGAATCCCAATACCCTCACCTGTCCGATCTTTCGTACTCGTGTTGATGCTGAATTGACTAAGAAAATATATCAACGTGTACCTGTTTTAGAAAATGAGCGAACAGGAAAAAATCCTTGGGGTATTTTTTATATAAGATTAGTTCATCTTAGCGATCATGCTGAATTTCTTAAGTTTAATTGGGAAGAAGGTAGTTCTCACTGGAATGTTCCTTTATACGAAGCAAAGCTAATTTGGTATTATGATCACAGATTTGCAACGTTTGAGGGATCAGAGCAAACTGAGATTGCTCAAGGGAAAGCTAGGGAAATTTCAGAGGCTAAAAAAACAGACATTAACTTGTCAATTACTCCTAGATATTTTTTACCAAAGGATTTCATTCAAACTTTATTTAAAAAGTATCCTGAATATAGACGAAAGTGGTTCTTAGTTTGGCGTGATGTTACTAACAATACAAATGAAAGGACTTGTGTAACTACAGCTATTCCTAAAGTAGCAGCTTCAGTTAAACTGCCTGGATTAGGATTTACCTCTAAAACCAATCCTTCTGTACTGATGGCAAACTTAAATAGTCTAGTTCTAGACTATGTTGTGCGTCAGAAAATTGGTGGTGTATCTTTAAGTTATTTCATCCTCAAACAACTCCCCATTATCCCTCCAGAAGCATACACTCCAGAAGACATCGAATTTATCAGCAGCCGCGTTCTCGAATTAGTTTATACCGCTTGGGATATGCAACCCTTCGCCCAAGATATGGGATATGACGGAGAACCCTTCATCTGGAATAGCCAAAGACGGGCATTATTGAGAGCAGAATTAGACGCTTATTATGCCAAACTCTACGGACTCACCCGCGATGAACTCCGTTATATTCTCGACCCTGCTGATGTCTACGGTTCCGACTTCCCCAGCGAAACCTTCCGCGTCTTGAAGAACAACGAAATCAAACATTTTGGCGAATATCGCACTCAGCGCTTAGTGCTAAAAGCGTGGGATAGGATGTTTGGTAATTAATGAGTTTGAGCCAAATTATGAATTGCTATCTTAATTTGGCTATTTTAGGCTTTTTTAGATAAATAGAAAGTTGTAATTCCAGCAGTTATTATTAAATTAATATGTTACACAGAACAATAATCGAGAAGCTAATTGAGCGAGATGGCAATAACTGCTCTCTTTGTGGTGAACCTTTTTTCCAAACTTCACAAATCTGTGTTCATTACCTTATTTCTAAAATAGATGGAGGAACTGATGACTTAGAGAATTTAATATTAGTATGTCCTCGACATAATATGCTTTTGGGGAGGCAGCCACCTCTACTAGAAGTTGATTTTAATCGATATCTAGTAGAGTTCATGAAGCAGGATAGGAAATTTCGTAATATTCAGCCTGAGGCAATTATGCGTTTAGGTACTAAACGTATCGTTGTTGATATAGTAGCTGAAGAATTGATTAACAATGAATGGCAAAAAATATTTATTGAATCTAAAACGCAGTATGCTTACACGTTTCAACGTTCAGCAGCGGTAGTTGCACAATTGCAATCCTATCATAGTGTATTCACAAAGGAATTTAACCAAATAAAACTTATCTTTGCTTTTCCTGGCAGTCTAACAAAAGATGTTCAACAGTCATTTGAAGGTGCAGGAATTGAAGTTTGGGATTTAGAATATTTGGCTAGGCGATTCAATTCAGCGATTCCAAAAGTTGATAATCCAGTCCTGAAGCTGATGCTTTTGGCAGTAACTAAAAAATTTAAAACAACCCCTGAAGAGGAGCTAATTAAACAATTAAGATTATGCTTGCCTGGACGAAATGATTGGTCTAAATACCAAAAATTGGTAGGCTCAATTTTAGAGAAGCTATTTTGTCCTCCTCTGAGTAAACCTATTTCAGAATTATCTGACTCTTCTAGAGTGAACCGTCGAGATTTTATTTTTCCTAACTACAATGATAGTGGCTTCTGGGGATATTTGCGCTCAAGATATACGGCAGATTATATCGTTGTAGATGCCAAAAATTACAAGGAGAAAGTAAAGAAAAAAGAAGCTTTACAGATTGCCAATTATCTAAAGAGCTATGGTGTCGGTCTATTTGGAGTAATTGTTTGCCGAAATGGCGCTGATTTAGGTTGTATACATACCCTAAGAGAAACGTGGCTTATCCAACAAAAGCTCATCATCATACTAACTGATAATGACTTAGAGCAAATGCTTTTAACTCAACAATCTAAAGCGCAACCTGAAATCATTATTCAGCAGAAGATTGAAGACTTTCGGCTTTCTCTGTAGGATAAGAAGAAAAGTCTCTCACTGAAGTCTTAAAAATACAACTCAAACAGTAGCTCAACAACGATTAGGCATAGATGGTACACTTGCACCAGCTATCTTCTAGCTGACGTAACAAATGTACACAAATGAACAAATCAGACAGCTTTTTGGTTCTGATGTTCTCAGTTATCTGGCAAACAAGAATCGGGGTGGAATCAGTGGTGAGAAAGGTAATACTTATGAAAACTTCTTTGCAGTTTACCAGCTAGCTCTGTTGGCAAAAGAGGTCATTGAAAATCAACGAAAAATAAACTTTTATAGCCAAATTATTGCCTTTGTTGACGACTTAATCATCGTTTGTCAAGATGATATCACCGTTCAACACTATCAGTTAAAAAACCGCACAGATGTCGCTTGGGGGAACGGACCACAATCAATAACCGATGACTTCAGCAAGCAATACGCTCTGAACCAGTCAATGTCGAGGGAATCAAAACTCCACTTAATTGTCTCCAGTCAAGAACTTAGCGTCAGACTCAGTGAAAGTCTACCTGCTGCGATTAAAGCATACAGCCAAGTTCTCCACTTTCCCTACGAGTCCAGTTTAGTGAAAGTCATTGCCCAACAGCCTGATTTCCGAGAAGCTATAGAATACCTGTGCGCCTTTGAGAATCCAGCTCCAGATAAGATTGAGTGTGTAGCAGCAGTACTGCTGGGAGCCTGGGTATCCAGCGATAAGTCCGGTGTTTCTGTCATGGAAATCCTAATCAAGGCTCAACAGTCAACACCATCCTTTATCCGTTCCTTCAGCCAGGAATGGCAGCTAGACCCGGAAGTCGAAAGTATTTTGAGTAAGATAGAAGGATTATCCTATAATCTGACCAAAGGTTTTCTTCACTGGGAGTACGGTGACGGATTGGACGAAGGAACATTGCCATATAGTATCGATAGCGAGAAATTTAGGCGATTTCAAGCACTGCTCAAAAGAAATAACCCAACTTCTTTTGAGGAACTCGAAGCTTTTTTAATATGACCAGAGTATACTCAGACCTCGCCAATGAGAATATTAAGGTTCTGCTCGACACTATAGCTGACAAGAGTAGTGAGCCAACCCTTTACCGGGAAACCATGACCCAAATTGGCATGAGCCTCGGTGATGCACTCCTAGCTGAAATCGATAACGACGAGAGCAGTGTATACCTTGCCTGTACGGTTGAAGATGCTGATTTTTTGGCGAGAGGAATCCTGAACCGTCTGGAAAATCGGCTTTATACGGTCGCCTTCGCCTGCTTCTGGAATCAACGATTTTCTCCCTTTGAAGTTGAAGACCTGAAAGTGGCTCCAATCATCAAAAAATATCAAGAACCTACTGAAAAGAATGTTAGCTATTTAGTAATAGTAAAATCTATTATCTCTGGAGCCTGTGTAGTTAGAACAAATCTCGTTGACCTCATTCAAAAAATTGAGCCAGAAAAGATTTTTATCGTTGCTCCAGTAATGTATTACAACGCCGAAGAGAAACTGAAGAGTGAATTTGAAAAAGATATCTACGACAAATTTCAGTTTTTCTACTTTGCTAAGGATGACGAACGTACCTCTCATGGAGAAGTGATTCCTGGAATCGGTGGGATGGTTTACGACCGCCTTGGCTTTCAAGGCCAGGAAGAAAAAAACAGATATATTCCTGAAATTGTCAAATCTCGGCGTTCTAAACTCATCAAGGTGTAAAGTGCCTTTAATATAAAAAATTCCCTGACTATGAGCCAGGGAATGAATCAGTAATGACAGTAGCAGTTAGCTAGTAAATTCAGACAATCTACCTGTTAGCCAACCAACTGACATAATTGTTCGACCAAGTAAAATTCATTAGCCAACCATCTTAGTCTGTAGCTGGTTACACCAACGCGACCAACAACAATCACCTGCTTCCCCTGAAGTCGAAGTTCGCGAATCAAGGAAGCAAATCCTTTATCTCCAGACACAATGATGATGATATCGGGAGACAAATTACTAAAGCGTTCTGCATGACAGTCAGACTTTAATTTCAAATCTGCACTGTTTTTACCCTCTTCCTGGACATCAATCCGCTCAAAACCATAAAGGTCTAGAACGTCTTTAGAAGGTCCGGTTTCTTGCCACCAATGAGAGTAGACTTTTTTAGTAACTACATCCCCTCTGGATTGAGCGAAATCTATCAAGCATTTAGCTTGATGTGGGGTTCTGACATTCTCAAAATCCCAGTAGATGGCAACTGCAAGCTTTAAGCCATTTTTCGGTGTTTGCGAGGAGGGTTGAACGATTTTTTTCATTGCTAGAATTTGCTTAATTTTGGGATTAAGCACCTAGCGCATACCCGGAGTTCTCCAGAAATTAATCTGGAACCTCCTTAGTAAGAATTTAAAGTGAGACAATATTCAGACTCTCTCGGCATAGCTTAGTTAAACCTATAGCTATGCTGAACCTATGGGCTACTTCACTGCCCAAGCCTGAATGGAAACCATGCTTGGTATATTTACACCTACTTATATATATAGATACGATAGATTACTGGCCAGTTAAGCTAGCGTACCTATATATACAAGTAGAGGTAAATATGCCAAATATGACTTTCTCTTTGTCCGCCCTTTTAGCACTTACTAGATGCTTTTAGGTGCGTTGCATTGATTATAAACTCAGAAATTAATCTCTGCAACTGAATTCATGCAAACTTTAATTTAACTTCTCTCACGAGCATTCAAAGGTACTGTTTAGTTGGCTAGAAGTGAACTCAAGGTGCAAGCGAGAGAATTGATTTCCAATGACTAAGGATAATTGAAGCAACATCCGGCGAAAGCGATCGCTCAGCTATCTTGCCAATGTATCTAAGGGAATTTACTGAGGAAATCTAGCGGATACGGAAATTAGAGTATTGATAGTGTCAAAGTTTCCCTTACTAACAAATATCCTCGCGCTGCATGAAGCTTCCCGTCAAACTTCAGGATTTACTACAGCAAAACGAACAAGCAATCGCAGCCACCAGCACCCTTATCGGTCAGGGTATGGTAAACCTCGATTGCACCACAGTTGAATCCCTCACTCCCGAACAACTCACCCTGCTATTTTCAGGCATTCCTGATAACTGGGACTTCAACAAATTGAGGGAAATTTTAGACGAAAATACTCTAACTGAAGTATTTAAAACGCAACTCAAACAATGGCTCAACCAACGATTAGGCATAGAATCAGTTGAACCAGAACCCTTAACTCCCAACTCCCAATCCCCAATCCCCAATCCCCAGTCCCTCGATATCTTCAACCTGCGAGACGAAGTCATTGACGACTACCGCCGCTACATTGAAAGCTTCCTGAAAATCCGCGATCCACGAGTACAGGCATTTGTTAACCAGGAACTCGAACGCGGCGAACTCTGGCCCGACCCCCTGGTACAACTCAATCCCGCTTATAAAGCTGGATCTAGTGTAACCGAGCTAGTGCAGCAAGGCGTTCTCCATCCCGACTGTACCCGCTACTTCTCCAAAGACAGCAAACCCTTCCGCTTCCACTACCACCAAGAGCAAGCCTTTCGACGCGCCCAGCACCAGGAACCCTACGTCCTCACCACAGGTACGGGTTCCGGTAAAAGTATGACTTACGTCGTGCCAATATTCGACGACCTGCTGCGCCATCCCGAAATCAAAGGCGTTCGGGCAATCTTAGTCTACCCGATGAACGCCCTAATTAACTCCCAAAAAGAAGAGTTCGACAAATTCTTAAGTCAGGTTCCCAACAGCCACATTCGCGTCGAGAAGTACACCGGACAAGAAAGCCTGACGAAAAAGACCGAAATTCAAAACAACCCACCCCAAATCATTCTCACCAACTACGTGATGCTAGAGCTAATGCTCTCTCGCACTCACGAAGACAGATTAGTTGCCTCCCCCGACCTGAAATTCCTGGTACTCGACGAACTGCACACCTACCGGGGTCGCCAAGGGGCTGACGTTGCCCTCCTGATTCGCAAACTTCGCCAGCGCTGCGGTCAAGACTTCCTGTGCATCGGCACTAGCGCCACCATGTCCACCGAAGGGAGTCGCGAGAACCGCCGTCAAACGGTTGCCGGAGTTGCCAGCAAATTATTCGGCGTAGAAGTCAAACCAGACAACGTCATCGATGAAACTCTGGAACGTTCCATCCAGCGCCCGTATCCAGACGATGAAGAACTCCGTCACAGCATCCTAGCAGGCTTACCCCCCGAATCCGACCAAACGCAAGACACATTCAAAGTCCATCCCCTCAGTGCCTGGATCGAGATGAACTTCGGTCTAGCCGAAGAAAGTCAGGACTCAAGCATCAACAATTCAGAGTCAACCGCATCACCAATTACGAATTACGAATTACGAATTACGAATTCACCTCATTTAGTCCGGCGCACTCCCATCTCTCTAGAAGCCGGAACTGCCAAACTGTCCGAACAAACTCAACTGGCTCTTGAAACCTGCCGAGACACCCTCAAGCAGATGTTTCTCTGGGGCAGCAAAACCAAAGGGCTTGCCTTTCGTCTGCATCAGTTTATCTCCCAAGGCGGCAGCGTCTACGCTACTATCGAGTCGCGAGACAAGCGCTTTCTCACCCTCGAAGGTCAATACGCCACAACCAACGATCGCCTGCTTTATCCCCTCGTTTTCTGTCGGGAGTGCGGTCAGGAGTACTACATCGCTCGGTACGACCGGGAAAACTATACCATTACTCCCGTATTACCGACTGCGCTCAACACTGATGTCGATGATACTGATATCCAAGAAGGCTATCTCACCTTAGATGAACCCGGACTCTGGGACAAAGGAGAGGAAGAACGCCTGCCAGATAGTTGGTTTAATGAAACCAAACGACAGGGACGTGTTGCCAAAAAAGATTTTGCCCAATTCATCCCGCAAAAGCTCCAAGTACTCCCTAACGGCAAAGTCACTAACTCTTTGTTAGAGGGTGTTCCCTGTTGGTTTACGTCCAAACCATTTCTCGCTTGCCTCAACTGCGGTGTTGTTCATGAAAAACGCAAAAGCGAGTATGTCAAACTCTCTCGCCTTAGCAGTGAAGGACGCAGCACCGCTACGACTCTGTTATGTCTGTCCACCGTCAGCCGCCTCAAAACCAGTCCTGCTGTCCAACCCAAAGCTTCTAAAATTCTCAGCTTCACCGATAATCGCCAGGATGCTTCCCTACAAGCTGGCCATTTCAACGACTTTGTCCAAACCAGTTTCTTAAGGGCTGCATTTAACCAAGCCATCCAAACCCATCAAACCCTAACCCATGCCCAGCTTGCCAG
This sequence comes from Allocoleopsis sp., assembly GCA_036703375.1. GTDB lineage: Bacteria > Cyanobacteriota > Cyanobacteriia > Cyanobacteriales > Coleofasciculaceae > DATNPC01. The sequence goes on along the minus strand of DATNPC010000106.1, from coordinate 3,167 downwards.
GGAAGTAGTCAAACACATGGGTTTGTCTCTGGAAGACTATGTCGATCAACCCCCTGCATTAGAAGGCGCTCGACGACGCATAGAAGATGTATTTTGTCAACTTGTAGAATATCGCCTCTATGAAGACCTGCGCCGGGGCTGGCGGTTAATCCAACCGAATCTAGAGCAGTGTGGCTTATTGAGCATTGAATATCGCGACCTTAAAGAAGCCTGTGAAACGGCTCTACTCTGGGACAAATACGCCAACCCGATATTACTGCGCTCCACCCCAGAACAAAGGTACGTAGCCGCAAAAGCCTTACTTGACCACCTGCGCCGGGAATTCGCCATTGATGCTGAGATGCTCAAACGCGAATCTTTGGATGAACTCAGGCGGAACGTGCAGCAAAACCTCAAAGACCCTTGGAAGTTTGGCGATCGCGAACTGCTACAAGAGGCTACCTGGGCAACTACGATAGTTGGCGGCAAGAGTCTAGCAAAAGTGAAGCTAACCCCCAGAAGCACAATTGCTCGTTTTCTCCGTTCTCCCAAAGCATGGTCTTGGCTGCCCAACCCAATCGCCGACGTTGCCTATACTGACCTAATTCACGCCCTGATTAACGTCCTTCACGATGCTGGCTGCTTGAAGCGACAAGTGAAGCCTGGAGGACAACAGATACAGCTCCGAATTGATGCAATGCTGTGGACGGCTCAACTCCAGCAAGAGATTCCTGCCGATCCGTTAAGGTATCGTCAACTGCAAGGCAGTGAAGCAGCAACCCAGTCTGTTAATCAGTTCTTCCAAGAATTTTATCAACGGGATGCGGTGCGAATTCAAAATATGGAAGGGCGGGAACACACGGGTCAAGTCAGCAATGAAGACCGCCAAAAACGGGAAGACAAGTTTCGCGACGGAAAACTGGCTTCCTTATTCTGCTCTCCCACAATGGAACTGGGCATTGATATCTCCGACCTAAACACCGTCCACCTGCGAAACGTTCCCCCAACGCCTGCCAACTATGCTCAGCGTAGCGGTCGGGCGGGTCGAAGCGGTCAGGAAGCCTTAGTTATTACTTATGCCTCAGTCGGTAGCGGACACGACCAGTATTTCTTTAAACGCCAAGAGCAGATGGTCGCAGGGGTCGTGGCACCTCCCAAGTTGGAACTGGGCAACCAAGATTTGATTAAATCCCACGTCTATTCAATCTGGCTGGCGCATACAGGTCTATATCTAGGGGAGTCGATGAATCAGATTCTCGATTTGGATCTAGATGGATGTCCCCTTAAAGACAGCGTCCGATCGCAACTTACCCGCACCCCCGATGAGTTAGCAAAATGCCTTCAAGCTACCCAAGCAATTCTAGATGATGCCTTCTGTCAAACTGACATTAAAAATGCTTCCTGGTACTCTGTCGATTGGCTGCGGCATACGCTGGACGATGCCCTGAATGCCTTTGACCGATACTGCGATCGCTGGCGCAAACTCTACAGTGACGCGGTCAAGCAGCTAGAAGACGCTCGCCACCTCATCGACCGCTCTGCTAGAGGTGGTGTCACTCCCGATGAGCGAAAGCTAGCCGAAACCCAAGAACGAGAAGCTCGCAGACAAAGAGACCTATTGGTCGGACAGGATAGCAAAGGCAAGAGTCAAACCGAGTTTGAATTCTATCCTTACCGCTACTTTGCTGCTGAGGGATTCCTACCAGGGTACAACTTTCCCCGCCTCCCAGTTCGGGTCTATATCCCAGCAGGCGAGCAAGGGCGATTTATCTCTCGTCCCCGCGTCGTTGCCATCCGCGAGTTCGCACCCAGCAATATCATCTACTACGAGGGTTCTAAATTCCAAATTTTCAAAACGAGAATTCCTGTCGGTGGCATTGAGAATGGCTACGGCAGAGTTAGCCTTTGTCCTAACTGTGGCTACTTTCACGAAGGCGATAATTCTCGGCGCGATACTTGCGAAAACTGTGGGGCAAAGATTGCTGCCGATAGTTATGGCAATCCCGCCAAGCTCAACCGCGTGCTGAAGATGGAGACGATGATTACCCGCAGGCGGGAACGAATTACCTGTGACGAAGAAGAACGGCTCAAAAACGGCTACAACGTCACCACCCACTTCCGCTATGCCTCACAAAAACAGGAAACCGCAACCGTATTGGCACAAGATGGCACTCAACTCCTACGCTTGACTTACGGCGAAACGGCAAAACTTTGGCGGATTAATCGGGGCTTAAGGCGTAACAAACAGGAGCGGGGATTCAAGCTCGATGCCACTGCTGGCGTTTGGGGTGATTCAAAAAATGACGAAACCCTCGACAACCTGCAAACTGAAGTCAACCTGATGGTAGACGATACCTGCAACATCCTAGTAGTCGAGCCAATCAACATTCCCACTACTAATTCTGAGGCATTTTTAGCCACCTTCCAGTTCGCCCTGCAACGATCCATTCAAGCCGTTTACAAACTTGAAGAAGACGAACTCGCCTCAGAGCGGCTGGGTCAGGGGCAACACCTGCTGTTCTGGGAAGCTGCCGAAGGGGGAGCTGGTGTTCTTTCCCAAATCCTCAAAAACCCCCATGCTTTCGAGCGGCTTGCCAAAGAGGCTCTGGATATCTGCCACTTCCAACACGAAAAGACAAGCTGTACCAAAGCCTGCTATGAATGCCTGTTATCCTACCGCAACCAGTTCGACCATCCTCTTTTAGACCGCTACCTAATTCGTTCCTGGCTTGAGCAACTGACTTATAGTACTATCAACCGCCATGCACCTGGTGTTTCTCGTGAGGAACAGTATCAACATCTGCTCCAAAAAACTGATCCCAACTCAGACTTAGAACGAGTGGTGTTAAAAGCAATTTATAACAAGGGTCTGAAACTCCCCGATGCTGCTCAAGAATTGATTGAGGAAGCTAACTCTAAACCTGATTTTGTCTACAAAGATGCGAGGATTGCCATTTTCTGCGATGGGAAAGCTCACGACCATCCAGAGCAAAAGGAGCAAGACCGGAGCGATCGCGACAATCTCAAATATGCTGCTGGTTACTACGTCCTGACCCTTCGTTACGATGAGGACTGGCAATCTAAGTTAGAGCTTTTAGCTTCTTTGGTTTAACAACTCGTGCGCGATCGCGAGAGTACACGCTGCATACCCTCCTGCTCACACCTCCGCTTTCAATTTCACAATAACT
>DATNPC010000105.1:0-2880 GCA_036703375.1 Allocoleopsis sp. | reverse complement strand
CAATTTTCGGATGCAAATCCCCAAAAGAGCCAATAGTCGTTAAGATAATTCGACTCACGATGAAAGCCCCTCGCAACAGGTTCATAAACAGGGTTGCTCGCTCTTAAAGCTTGGTTGTATCACAGATTTGGTACGTTGAAGAGATTACGAGAATCAATCGCATGAACGATTTTGTGACACCACCCGAAAGACAGGCAACGATGCATCTGCACAATGGTCGTAGGATTGCCTGGTCTGAATGGGGCCCTGTTGATGGTATTCCAGTTTTGTTTTGCACTGGGGCTGGAATGAGCGGCTGGCTTGGTTTTGGCGCAAGCGAGCTTTCAGATCTCGGACTGAAACTGATTGCCATTGACCGACCTGGCTTGGGTTTGTCTGACCCTGACCCAAACAAAACCTTATCTTCTTGGGTGGATGACACGCGGGAGTTTATTCAGACACATGCTCTCCATCCTGTTCTCGCCGTTGGTTTCTCTCAAGGGGCACCGTTCGCCTTCGCACTGGCAGAACAGGGTCTTGTGGAAGCGATCGCAATTGTATCAGGACAGGATGAACTTACCCATCTGCGTCTGAGACCGCTTTTGCACCCAGATGTAGCAGGCATGATTGCGGCTGTTCAACAAGACCCCGTAGGGTTTGAACAGCAGTTTTCGCAGATGGCTACGTGGGACGGTTTGTGGCAGTTGATCGTTAGTATGAGTGCAGAGCGCGATCGCATATTGTATGAGAGTGAGACGTTCGGCGCAGCTTATCAGCGGGCTTTGCAGGAAGGGTTCTCGCAGGGGGCGCAGGGATACGCACGAGACCTTGTCAATGCGCTCAGTTCATGGACGGTGAAGCTTGAGGATATTACCGTTCCTGTGGATCTCTGGTATGGCGGTTTGGATACGAGTACGGTTCACTCTCCTGATTTTGGGGCGACTTTGGCTTCGCGCCTACCGAATGCTTCGCATACCGTTGACCCAAGAGAAGGGGGATCGATTCTTTGGACAAGATCTAGGGATATTCTTGCAAAACTCAAATCTCATGTATCTACTCTATAAGGCGTCCTTCATCTATTTTGGACTTACGCACAATTTGGGATGAACCGCTGAAAAACACCAGTTTGAGGACACAAACATGACACAAGCCGACTTATCCCAAGCCATTGCTATCAATATTCCACCCACACTCACCCTGACAGTCACCCACGAGCAGTTAGTGCAATTGGCGATCGCAAACCGAGACTTACAATTAGAACGAACGGCTGCGGGAGAGTTGATTGTTATGCCGCCAACTGGAGGAACTACAGGCAAGAGAAACGCCGATATTGAAGGCCAGCTCTGGTTATGGAACCGTCAGACCCAACTAGGTGTAGTTTTTGACTCATCCACAGGTTTTCATCTTCCTAATGGTGCCGATCGCTCTCCTGATGCAGCTTGGGTGCGCCAAGATAGATGGAATGCGCTTACCCCTGAACAACAAGATGGATTTGTGCCATTGTGTCCTGATTTCGTGTTGGAACTACGTTCTAAAAATGACAACATGGAACCGTTACGAACCAAGATGAGGGAATACATGGAAAATGGAGCTTGTTTGGGTTGGCTGATTGACCGGAAAAACAAAAAGGTAGAGATTTATCGGCAAAATCAGGACGTAGAAGTGCTGGATAATCCTACAACGTTGTCAGGTGAAGATGTTTTACCTGGGTTTGTTTTGGATTTAGCCGAGGTTTGGAGATAACTTCAAGTGAAGTGACTAACTCGGCACGTTTCTCGCAGTATCTCAATCAGCGATCGCATCAACCAAAAATCAGCAAGTTACAGCCTTTCTAGATTCTGCCTACAGTTTCCTGCCTTTCTTAGCACCCTCTCATCTTGCCATCAGAGTGCATTCAGGATAGTTGCTCATACTAGCGATCGAGCCAAGTCATCCTTTATAGGACGCCATGGGTTCGCTCATCCACACCTGAAATAATAGATGAAGAAGCGGTATCTTGTAAAAGCTAGTGCTGCAATGGTTGGTGCAGCATGGTTATCGCGTTATTTACCTTGGAGGTCAAGCGTTATGGCAACTTCAAATAGTGAGTTTGAGATCGCTAAAACTGAGGAAGAGTGGCGCAAAACGTTGACGCCAGAACAATTTTACGTGCTGCGTAAACACGGTACGGAACGAGCTGGTACTAGCGCACTCAATAAGGAATATGGCAAAGGGAGTTATGCCTGTGCTGGGTGCGGACTGCCCCTATTTTCCTCGGATACCAAATTCAACAGCGGCACAGGTTGGCCTAGTTTCTACGCGCCCCTAGAGCAAGCCGTTGGCACATCGGTGGACAAGTCGCTGTTTATGACCCGTGTTGAAGTGCATTGTAGCCGTTGTGGCGGACATCTCGGTCATGTATTTAATGACGGTCCTGCACCTACAGGTCAGCGTTATTGCATGAATGGTGTAGCACTGCAATTTATCCCTGAATAAATTAAGAGCACGCACTTGACTTGAAGGACGGTAATAGGTAATGGGTTATAGGAAAGAAGTTCCAATGACCCATTACCTATTAAGCTTTTCCACATTCAGTTTGCACTATCGTTGTTGTTAAAAATCTTGTGGGATGGGCATCCTGCCCGTCCCAACGGGAGCAAGTTAAAGGTGGAATAGCTTACCATTCATCGATAATTAGGTTTCACAATTTATTTAGATGCGCTATGAAGCTCAGGTAGTCTCAAAAAACGGAGAACTTCGACGAATTAAATTGGAGATTAGTATAGCAACCGCCAAGGCGATTAGGACGCTAGGTGCAGGACATACTCCATGGCATCGCGTAGACAATCAAACTGGTCAATTTGCTTGCGAATCCGACTTTTGAGCCAAGACCAGCATCGCTCAATCTTATTGAAGTCCGGT
>DATNPC010000104.1:0-2076 GCA_036703375.1 Allocoleopsis sp. | reverse complement strand
TTAGCGTGCCAAAAAGTGCCTGTATTCTCCAGCGTCAACTCATCAATCCGCTTCAACAACCCTTTCACAGACTCTTCCGGCGTAATGCCATCAGTTGTAAAGTCCGTCATGCGAGTTTGGACTAACCCTGGATGCAGAATTGCCACCGCAATCCCACGCGGTTTGAGGTCATGAGCCAGTGATTTGCCTGCCATCGACAACGCCACTTTAGACATTCGGTAGCCATAGTAATCGCCAGAGGTATTATCTGCGATCGATCCCATCCGACTGGTCATCAGCACAATCTTAGAACCCGCTTTCAGGTTGGGAAGGAGTGCATGAGTTACCCGTAAAGCACCGATCGCATTCACCTCAAACTGTTCGCGAATACTGTCAAAGTCAAGGTCTTCCAGCGACTCTTCCTTCAAGATTCCAGCATTATTAATCAAAACATCGATCGCACTATTCCCTAAGCGATCGCGTAAATCTGCAACCGACGCATCCGAGGTGATATCAATCCCCTCCTCTACCTGCACGCCCAAATCCCTCAAGTCTTGAGAAGCCGTGCGACAGATTGCGATCGCTTTATCTCCCGCTTTATCTCCCCGTTCTTTGAGTTGACGGCAGTACTCGTAACCAATACCGCGATTTGCTCCTGTAATCAAATAAGTTGCCATAGAAAACCTCAATTCAGCATTCGAGAGCTTTGGGTACTGTATCCATTAAGAACCATCCTGAACTCGTCACTCGCTGAAAGCCCCCTAAATCCCCCAATTCTGGGGGACTTTGAAATTTTGAAATTCCGGTTCCCCCCATAATTGGGGGGCTAGGGGGGCGAAAATCTATTTTTGTAACAAGTCTATTGCCTCGCATATTGCCAGAATTTACCCCCTATGGGACTCATGGCGCGATCGCTCTTTGTCAATAGTGTTGTTTTCAAAAAAATTTTGTCTTATCCACTACACGTAGTGTATGGTGGATCGAGTCTTTCGGACTCATGCGCTCAAAAAATCGTGAATCATCTCCAAGAGTGGAGCAACAGTTGCGTCGATGACCAACTGACCCACCTCAACGTTATCTCCTTAGACGGTCAAGACTCCTATCAATATCTCCTGTACGCCGATACTCTCCCTAGACGCAATGATGGTCGTGTCAAGGGCAATATCCTCGATCGCTATCAACACATCGAACAGGGGGGTTGGTGGTGTTCCGGGATTGACTTGCTCACGTTGAGCGATGACCTTTGGGGCTGTTTCAAACCCAGCGTTCCCCGTCAGAGCATTGACGCTAGAAAGCTAATTAAGTACGAACATCCTCCCCTAGCGCCGACGGGAGTCTTTGCCCTGCGCGTTCCCCTTCACCTCTGGCAAAGCATTGCGGCTCGCTACGACGTTACCATTCTGCCAGAAGACATCAAACGCGATCGCCCTGACTTGGGTTTTTGGCAGTGGCTGATCGACCATCCAGAAATTCCCCTGTGCATTACCGAAGGAGCAAAGAAAGCAGGCTCATTACTCACAGCAGGTTATGCTGCGATCGCATTACCAGGAGTATTTGGTGGTTATCGCTTACCCCGAGACGAACAAGGAAATCGCACTGGCAAGTCTCGCCTAATTCCCCAGTTGCAGACATTGGCAACGCGAGGCAGGCAAATTTTTATCACCTTTGACCAAGACACGAAACCGAGTACGATCAAAGCCGTCAGCGCCGCTATCCGACAGTTGGGATACTTGCTCAAGCAGCAAGGGTGTCAAGTTAAGGTCATTACCTGGAATCCAGAACTCGGCAAAGGAGTCGATGACTTAATTGCCGTTCACTCTCCAGAAGCCTTCGATCGAGCCTATCAAGCCGCAGTACCGCTCGATACCTGGAAAGCGCAGGCCTTGACACGCCTGACTTATCCTGCCGATGTACAGGTCAATCGCCGCTACTTAGGAGAACTCTCGATTCCCCAGGACGCCAAACTCATTGGTATCCAATCCCCCAAAGGCACGGGTAAGACTCGATTGTTAGAAGGTGTTGTCAAACAAGCACTCGATCGCAACCAGAAGGTTTTGGTCATCGGTCATCGGGTACGATTAGTCGAAGCCTTGTGCC
>DATNPC010000103.1:0-2921 GCA_036703375.1 Allocoleopsis sp. | reverse complement strand
AAGTGCCAAGGTGCTTCCCCAACTCCCACCGAAGATAACCCAACTCTCGATGCCTAGATGTTCTCGGAGTTTTTCGATATCACTAACTAAATCCCAAGTCGTGTTGTCTCGTAACTCGGCATGGGGCGTACTTTGACCGCAACCTCGCTGAGCAAAAATTACAATTCGCCATTTTTCTGGGTCAAAGTATTGTCGATAAATCGGTTCAATGCCACCCCCTGGCCCTCCGTGCAGAAAAATCACGGGCTTACCATTCGGATTACCCGATTCTTCAAAATGGATCGCGTGTAGCTCAGAAACTTTTAACTTTTCTTCTCTATAGGGTTCGATGGGTGGGTAAAGTTCTCGCATATGTAGAGTATGAAAAGGGTTAAACAATAGCGCTCCCCGCTCCCATTAATTGTAAAATCTGTGTTTGCAGAGAACAGCTAGTTGACCGTAGCTTAATCCCTGGCGGTTGCCATGTGGTGGTGCTACTTCTGGGTTAATTACGCGGCTTTCTTTCCGATTCTGTTTCATCCGGCGGAATGCGAACTTCATAGCTAAGGCTATTGAGAAAATCGATCGCCCAATCGATTCGGAAACTAAGCTAAACCCGAAAGTGGATAAAGACGGTACTGATGGGTCTCAACTCCACGCGCAATCGCCTGGTGGTAGGTATCCACCACATGATTCGGGAGAAAATCGCCACTTTGAGACAGGAACGACCATTCTTCACCCGTGTGAACATATTCACCCCCAGGAGACTGAAGCGGCGGCAACAGGGGTACTACGTCAGCCAGATTAACCACCCGGTAATGATTGGGAATATACTTAGTGTGAACCTTGGCAAAAGTTGGGTTCCCTACCCGCGACCCAGCATAAGTGTATAGCTGAATTTGCGGTTTAAGCGCAGGAATATTGCTAGCCAAATCGACTGATGCGATAACCGCCAGTGCCGCTCCTAAACTATGACCGGTAATGTAGCAGGGAACAGATGGATCTAATTGTTTAGCAATCTCACGGGGAATAGGGTCGATAATACTGTCATAGTTAGCAATAAAGCCCTTGTGGACTTTGCCAAAATATTCACCCGAACCTGGGTTGCTGTAATCCCGTTGTCGGGCATAAAAATTGTAGAGCCACTCCTCAACTCTTTGGGTGCCGCGAAACACAATGATGTTTTTCGTTTTTGAGGTAAGGACAAATCCTAGGTAAACCGGAATCACTTGTTTAAATTTGACCGTCTCTTTTACCGTTTGTCCAATAGCCTCCTGAGCCTCACTAGCTTGCTGTTCTAACGGGTCTTGTGTTTGGTTCTGTGCCGTTGTCGGAACGTCAACCTCAACGGTTTCTTCAGTTTTTGCTTCGTGTCCCCGGAAGGAAGCGAGGTGAGTATAGCCGTCTAGTTCGCTGAAATAGGCAGGCAGTGACTTGATAGACCCGTCATAGGTAGGAATTGTTTTGCCCGTGAGATACTGTTGAGTTGCTAGTTTGCTGCATTGAATCAACAAAAGTGACATTTCTCGACTGTAAGGGATGGTCGGGCGTGTTAGCGGTACCGATGCCTGAATCGCTGCGCTCTCCTTAATTTTTTTAGTATCTGCCTCAAAGGTTTGCTTCAGGATGGCGTTGGGGTTTTTAGCGGCGAGGGCTCGCAATTGAGCTTCCTGCGCGTGTTTCTCAGAGCGGACTTGATATTCAGTGCCAACCGTGGCGGCAACTCCCGCCGCCACGCCACCCAGTAGAATCTGCCGACGTTTAATTTTTACCAGTGCTCACCTTTTTTATTCCTTGCTATAGCCACTGGCATAAAACTGTTTGGTTGCCTGTCCAAGACTCCAGGTGAGCGTAAACAGAGCGGCTGCCAAGGCTAAGCTCTTGATGTAGGGAACAAATAATCCAACGCCAAACATCGTTAACCAGGCGGTAAATGCCATCGCCAAGGCACCCAACCCACCGAAAAAACTGCCTGCGATCGCTAAACAATCTTGCCCTTTCCGGAAACCCCACAGCTTACCAATATCCCATATCATCTTCAAGATCAGGCCGGCTGTCACTAGTAGCTTGACCGTAAACAATCCGCGTATGGGAATTAGCCCTAAAATGGACGCTCCCAGAGCATAATCTAGGATTAGATCCCGAACCAAGTGTTCTTGCCTGACCAGGTTTTTTGGGATCGCAATAGGTTCAGCTTGGGCTGGAGTTGATGCGGCGGATGGGACCGGATTACTCGTATCTTCGTTGGGTTGGGGTTCTTTGGTCATGCTTCCCTTGCTAGTCTTGAATCAAAAGGATACCTGAGTAGAAGTACCAACTAAGGAGCAAGCTATTCCCTTGCTCCCAACAAGTAGCGATTGACTCTACAGCGGCATCAATTGAGAATCCTGATTAACACACACGCTTTGTGGTGTAATAAGCCGGATAGTGATGGAAAGAATAATAAATTATTCAGTGGAGAGATAAACACAAGGATTTCTTGAAGCGATCGCCCTAGCGTTTATCTCTAGGTATATCAGAAGATATATAGCAGTTCTCACTCGTATGAGGTACACCAGAGTCTTTGATTTATAAACCTTTCAGCTTTCAACCTGTACCTCATGACTGCGAGAATTGCTATATATCAATTCCCAAAAGAGAATCTTAACTTGACGGTTAATCGGGAAATTGCTTTGATGAATAGCACAAAGAGCTCACCGCTCGTGTCTGATGTGAGGACTATTTAGTGACAAAGCGTCGAAAGCAGCCCAAAGATTCTCCATCTTCTCTTGTTCCAGCTTTTGGGAAAAAGCGAGTCGGGCTGGGGATAGGTATTACAGGAGTAGCGGTGCTGTCAGCCTCGGCAGGAGCTCTGTTAGCTATCGCTTTTACTAGTACACCCCTGCTGCAGCATCGGCTCAAACCTGACCAAGCCGGAGTATTTAACAGTCAGCGCCTGGTCA
>DATNPC010000102.1:0-2280 GCA_036703375.1 Allocoleopsis sp. | reverse complement strand
TATTGCACCCTTGATAGAACTCAAAGGTAGTTCATGCCGAGATATTTCCAGACTTGATGGGGTAAAGAACTGAGATTTTGCAATAAACCTCTTGCTCTCATTCAAAAAATTATCCCCCTCAGTCCCCCCTTGCCAAGGGGAGAAGCAAGAATAATCCGCCTCCCTCCCCTTAACAAGGGGAGGGTTGGGGAGGGGTTCTTTTTAGCAACACACAGGAGTTTCTTATGATTGACCTATTTAACGTTACCAATCTCTACCGGGGGATTCGTGCTGAGTTAAGTGCAGCAGATTTAACCATAGACGCCCTCCTGTCCCACGTTCTACCGTTGGGATTTCCTAAAGGACATCGCGAATTTGACGCAATGTATGTCTTTGGCGATAGTCTCTCTGATATTGGCAATGCCTTCAATCTCACGAAAAAAGCTGAGGGAGAAGGGCTCCCGCCCTCACCGCCCTACTTTATGGGACGCTTTTCCAATGGGCCCGTCTGGGTAGAATATCTTGCTCGGTTACTCCAGCTGCCTTCCAGTTTGCATACTAACTTTGCAACTGGAGGAGCTAATACAGGCAGCACGAATACTTATCTGCAAAACGACCCGGATAATTTACCCGGTTTACAACAACAAATCGATCGCTTTATCGCCCCCTTCAAAACAGCTAATTCTCAGGCGGATTCCAGGTCGCTTTACATTGTATGGGCCGGTGCTAATGATTATCTGGGGGGTGGTATAACCAATCCTGCCATACCCGTTGAAAACTTGACAAATGCGGTCAAGTCACTGGCAGCCGTTGGCGCAAAACACATTATGGTTGCTAACTTGCCAGATTTGGGAGAGCTTCCGACAAGTCGTGGCAATAGCCAGCAATCTGCTGCTCTCAATGCATTAACTCAACCCCACAACTCCGGTTTGGCATCGTCACTCAAGGCATTAAGCCAGTCCTTTGATTCCAGTGTAAACATCATTCCATTTGATGCCCATTCACTGTTTAAGCAAGTCTTCACCAGTTCAACCGAATTTGATTTCACCAATGTAACCGATGCTGAACTGGAACAATTAGCACAATTTCAGGGTTACAAAGACAAGTTCTTCTTCTGGGACATCATCCATCCGACGACTGCCGCTCATTTGATGCTGGCAAGATCAGCGTTTTCGTTGCTGGTACCAGCAAATGTGCCCCTTCAGGTTTGAAATTCTACCAATATTTTGAGCCATTTATTTCGCTCTATTAGGACTTACAACCATGTTGGCTGTTCGCATTGACCATTTTGGATCTCCTTCTGAACTTTTGATTCAAGAATTACCGAAACCTAACCTGGCATCAGACGAAGTTCTGGTCGAGGTTCACGCGGCGGGAATTAATCCCAGCGATGTCAAGAATGTTTTAGGTAATATGCAGCACACCACTCTGCCACGCACCCCAGGTCGGGACTTTGCCGGAATTGTGGTAGAGGGTTCAGATAGCCTGATTGGTACTGAAGTTTGGGGTACGGGTGGCGACAATGGCTTCACTCGCGATGGTACCCATGCACAATACATTGCCTTGCCGAAGGAGGCAGTCACCCCCAAGCCTCGAAATCTCTCTATGGATGAGGCCGGGTCAATTGGAGTAACCTACGTGACGGCTTGGTTGTGTATTGATGCCGCGCAACTTACTGTAGGAGAAACGGTTTTGGTGATTGGAGCAACGGGGGGTGTCGGTAGTGCCGCGATGCAAATTGCCAAATGGAAGGGAGCGCATGTGCTGGGAACTGTGCGGCGAGAAAGCGATCGCGAACTAGCACAGCAATCGGGTGCAGATATCGTCATCAATCTTGCAGACAAGGAGCTTCCCGAAGCGGTTCTGGCAGCAACCGACGGCAAAGGTGCTTCGGTCATCATAGATACAGTTGGTGGATCGATGTTTGAGCCGTGCTTGCGATCGCTCGCTCACAAGGGTCGCCTAAGTGAGATTAGCGCTCCTGCTAAGGAGCGGCAAGTCTGCTTTGATTTAATCGATTTTTACCGTCGAGAGTTAAGATTGTTTGGTATCAATAGTCTGGCACTAGATGCTCGTGCTTGTGCCTCCATTCTCTTAACGCTTACTTCCGGTTTTGAAGCAGGTGCCCTACGTCCATCTGTGGCCGGAATCAACCGTTATTCGCTTCATGACGCGATCGCGGCATATGAGCAAGTTCTCAATCGAAGTGCAGCTGGCAGAGTGATGCTTGCGCCCAAATCTATATAAGGTACGAGGACTAAACTATGGAGTTCATTAAAACGGCTGGAATGGCAATCCTTG
>DATNPC010000101.1:0-3362 GCA_036703375.1 Allocoleopsis sp. | reverse complement strand
TCGGTCTGGCCTCACGATAATGCGATTATTGCGGCAGGATTGCGATCGCTCGGCCTGGTGGATCAAGCCCTGGAACTGTGTCAAGGGTTGATTGACATGATGCTGCATCAGCCTTACAGCCGTCCTCCAGAACTCTTGTGCGGTTACGAACGGGTAGAAGATAAAGCGCCAGTGAATTATCCCGTTGCTTGTTCTCCTCAAGCTTGGGCGACAGGAAGCATCTTCCAAATTTTACAAACGATGGCGAATCTCGTGCCTGATGCTCGCAATAACTGCTTGCGAATCATCGATCCGGCTTTGCCAGAGTCGATTAATAGCTTGTTGCTGCACAATTTGCGAGTGGGGCAAACCTTACTCGATTTGGAATTCGAGCGTTCTGGCAATACAACGGCTTGCCGTGTGGCTAAAAAGCGAGGGAACCTCCGTGTTGTGATTGAAGCTTAAATTGCTTTAACTCAAACACTGCATCGGTATTCAGAATATCGGGCAAACTCTCCCGTTGAGGGCGAAGCATTCGGATGTGAAATCGAGGATTTGATCGATCAATCATCCCCCGAATGCTTCGCCCCTACTTATCGTGATTAGGTAAACACCTCCCTGGTAAGGTGAGGATATGTAATAAAACTTATAATATTTGTAATATTTGTTAAAAGCTTTTATAAGCCAATGAACAATCTTAGTTTAGAACAGCTGTCGGCTCAGCTTGAAAGCGCCAATTCCCGCGATCGCATGGTGGCGCTAGCCTCGCTGCGCGACGTTCCAGCGACTGATGCCGTGCCATTAATTAAGAAAGTAATCGATGATGAGAATTTGCAAATTCGCTCGATGGCCGTGTTTGCCCTAGGAATCAAGCAGACTGAAGAATGCTACCCCATATTGGTCAAGTTGCTCGAAACTGACCCAGACTACGGCATTCGTGCTGATGCGGCAGGAGCTTTAGGTTATTTGGGCGATCTCAGAGCGTTTGAACCTTTAGTTCGGATCTTCTATGAAGATACGGAATGGTTGGTGCGTTTTAGTGCGGCTGTGTCCCTAGGCAATCTCAAAGATCCCCGTGCCCGTGAGGTGCTTGACCAAGCGTTGGAAAGCGAAGAAACGGTGATGCAACAAGCAGCAATTGCTGCGTTGGGTGAAATTAAAGCCACAGAATCTGTGGATAAAATCCTGCGCTTCGCTCAGTCAGACGATTGGTTAGTTCGGCAACGCTTAGCAGAAGCATTGGGTCAGCTGAAGACGGAAAAAAGTATCTCCGCGTTAAAATTTTTGGAGAAAGACAGCCATCCCCAAGTTTCTGAAGCTGCCTCGATTTCCTTACGTCGCTTGGCAGAATCCTCGAACTAGGTCAAAAGCGATCGCTCTCACGGGATGATGCCAAGGGCGATCGCTTAAAATCAGGATTGTTAAAGTTACAAACCGTTAACGTCAAAGTAATACTTCATGGATATTAAAGAGTTTTTTGAGCAAAGCGCTGGCAAGTGGTTTTCTCAACGTACTAGCCATCACCTCGCGTTTAGGCAAGCTGAGAATGGTAAATCCAATATTAGGATTGAAATGCTAGCGGCTGATGACTCAGATGTGATTAAACTCTGCCAACAGTACGAGGTTGACCCAGGACTTGCGTTGTGCGGTGCGAGAGTGACGTGGGACGGCACGATGGAATGGGATGAAGACAAGGAAAATCACAAGGGTTCCACGGTGCTGGTACCGGTTCCTGACTTAGATAAGCCTAACGAAGGCCGGCTGTTAAGAGAAATGGGTTACGCCGAAAAAGCCCCTGTTGCAGGTCGCTATATCATGGGTATCGATCGGGCCTTAACGCTGATTACAGAATACGAAACGATGTATTCGGAGGAACGTCTTTGGTTCGCCAGCCCTAATTTACGGCTACGCACGAGCATCCTCAAGCGATTTGGTGGCTTTAGTATGGCGTCTCTTTGCTCGGAAATTCGTATGGGCGTCGGTCAACCTGAGAAAAAAGCAGAAGATGCTGCTAACGTCTAACAATTATTTAGGGGCGATCGCGTTTTGGAGTTGGAACTAAAATGAGATCGCCTTCAAAATTATTACTTCAAGATAACCCTATATGCTTAAAAATCTCAGCTAACTCCCAGCAAAACTGCTGGGAGTGTTTTGTTTTGGTCAGTTCTATTTAGAAGTAAAGCCAGAGTAGGTAAAAGGGGCGATGAGTGCGGGCATCGAGTGATTAAGCATCATAATTATCTTCACCAAGGACTGGGAGAGTTGCTACAAGAGCTGACCGGATAACAGACCCCTGCTTGCAGAAAGACGCGATCGCTCTTTAACACAGCTTTTAAAATAGGATGAGGTTTGTTCGGGGTGTTCTATCACCAGGACAGGCAACGTGGAAAATCGCGACGAGAGAACATGAATCAAACCATAAATGCCCTGCGTGAAATCGATGACGAGCTATCGAAGCGTCATCTCGACCTCGATCCAGGCGGATATTTCATTATCTATCTGGATCGAGAGGCAGGGCTACTTTGCGCCAAGCATTTTACGAATACGATTAACGATCGCGGTTTAGCTGTTGACCCGGAAACTGGCGAAGTTATCCCAGCACGGGGCAAAGTAGAGCGAACAGAAAGCATTTTGTTTACTGGTCGAACCGCGAAGCAACTGAGTGTCGCTATTTTTGAACAAACTCAGCCCTGTCCTGTCACGATGCTCGATCACGCGGCTTATTTGGGACGGGAGTTTGTTCGGGCTGAGTATGCTCTCCTTAGCGGGCAAGAGTACGTTCAGGACTAGAGGAATGGTAAAAGGGGGAGGTTGTTAAGTTATACCTTCCACCCCTGCCTATTAGCCCGAAAAACTCTGATAGAAGAAGTAAGTCGCCATCGGCACCACCGTGGCAACGACTAGAATGACAACGACCCAAATTGTAGAATTTTTGGTGTCAGTCTCTTCTGCACTCTTAAAGGTACTGGCAACTTGAACGTCTTGGGTCAGGTCCGGAGGACCGGGATCGGGTTGACCAGACAGGACGGCAACAATGCGAGCGTTCGCATCTAAGAAAGCCTGATTGTATTTGTTTCCGTCTCGAATGGGAACGAACATCGTCTCAGACACCACACTGTGGGCAATGTCATCGTTCAGAAGCGACTTGACGGCTTCACCAGTCCGAATGGCAGCGTTGTTGGTCAGCGTATCAATGACGATTAAGGCTTGATTCGCTTGAGCTTGCGGTGTCGAGAACCATTTCTCAAACAAGGCGTTTGTAAAGCTTTCGGTGGTCTCACCGTAGTCCAAGCGGTGGATAGTCACCAGCCTAACTTCTTTACCAGTTTTTTTGGCTAAGTCATCTAACGTATTGCTCAACCGACCTTCATTCAGGCGGCTGA
>DATNPC010000100.1:0-14801 GCA_036703375.1 Allocoleopsis sp. | reverse complement strand
GTCGAAATTGTCTATTTGGGGGGAGAAAGCAGCGCTGGCAAGCCCTTTGCTGAGATATACCCTCATCTAGCCCATCGTGTCGATCTGACGATTGAGGCGATCGATCTAGACCAGATCGCAGCACGCTGTCAGGCGGTTTTTCTCTCGTTGCCCAATGGCTTAGCCCATCAAATGGCACCAACCTTAGTGGCAAAAGGCTGCAAGGTAATCGATCTATCCGCTGACTATCGCTTTAAAAACCTGGACACTTACAAAACTTGGTATGGTGGGGAGCGAAACGACCAGGAAATCGCGGCGACGGCAGTTTATGGTTTACCGGAACTCTATCGCGATCGCATTGCTGAAGCCCAGCTAGTTGGCTGTCCGGGCTGTTATGTCACGACCAGTTTGCTCGCCCTCGCCCCCTTGTTAAAGCAAGGTTTGATTGTTCCCGAAACGGCAATTATCGATGCCAAATCTGGGACATCTGGGGCCGGACGCACGGCAAAAACCAACCTCTTACTCTCAGAAGCTGATAACTCCTTAGCGCCATACGGAGTCGCCCGCCATCGGCATATCCCAGAAATCGAGCAAATCTGTACCGACTTGGCCGGTCACGAGGTCATGGTACAGTTTACTCCTCACCTAATTCCCATGGTGCGGGGTTTACTCGCCACGGTTTATGCGACTCTGCGCGATCCAGGGCTAGTTAGAGAAGACTTACTCACTATTTATACGGCATTCTACCGAGCATCTCCTTTTATTAGAATTTTGCCGGCTGGCACCTATCCTCAAACAAAATGGGCTTGTGGTACGAATCTTTGCTATATCGGGATCGAAGTCGATCCCCGGACTGACAGAGCGATCGTCATGTCCGTAACCGATAACTTAATCAAAGGTCAAGCCGGTCAAGCCATCCAGTGTTTGAACTTGATGATGGGTTGGGAAGAAACACTGGGATTACCCCAGTTAAGTTTCTACCCCTAGTCAAGGATGAATGGTGAATTATGAATGATGAAATCAGTGAGTTTAATTATTCATAATTCATCATTGCCAAAGGATTGCTCTCTAACACCGAGCCATCCGGTGCCTCCAAAACGAATCCGGCATCGCGAATCATTTCCCAATCGCTATGAGCAGCCTGTCCGGGTGTGGTCAGGTAGTCCCCGACAAAGATAGAGTTGGCGGGATACAGTCCGAGGGGTTGGAGCGATCGCAAATGCACTTCTCGACCCCCAGCAATCCGAATTTCCTGTTTTGGCAGCACGAAGCGGAAGAGGCAGAGGATACGCAAGCATCGGCGCGGATTGAGTTCTCGCAATCCTTCAAACGGAGTGCCAGGGATAGGGATGAGAAAGTTTAGGGGAACGCTAGTGACATCCAAGTCGCGAAGGGAAAAGGCTAAGTTGATGACATCATCATCTGACTCGCCCATCCCCAGGATTCCCCCAGAGCAGGTAGTGATTCCTGCCGCTTGAACGTTCTTCACCGTTGCCTCACGGTCATCAAAGGTGTGAGTGGTACAAATTTGGGAATGGTAATCTTCTGAGGTGTTGAGGTTGTGATTCACTCGATCCACACCTGCTGCGGCGAGGCGATGTGCCTGTTCTTCGCTTAACAGGCCCAGGCAAGCGCAGATTTTAAGGTCGTAGTTCTGTTTAACAGCTCGTACTGCGTCCAGTACCTTCGCGAAGGCTGATTCTGTAGGAGAGCGTCCTGAGATGACAAAGCAGAAGGTTCCTGCCTTTAAGTTGGCAGCACGCTCGGCAGCTTTTAAGATTTGTTCCTGAGCTAGTAAAGGGTACTTCTCAATCTCTGCCGTAGAAATTTTCGACTGAGAGCAGTAATGGCAGTCCTCCGGACATAAACCGCTTTGAGCGTTGAGAAGGTAATGCAGTCGCACCCGATTTCCCCAGTAATGATGGCGCACTCGATAAGCGGCAGCCAACTGATCGAGCAAGACGATATCGGGAGCATTGAGTACCGTGCGTGCTTCCTCACGAGTGAGCCGATCGCCAGCTAGAGAACGCTCAGCAAAGGCGTTCCAGTCGGGGAGGTTCGATAAAAATTCTGTCATGGTTCTTTAAACGCTCCTTTCTCTGAGAAACAAGAGGTAGCAATTTTCTACAATCTCATATCGTTTGTCCCAATCATCTGCAACATCCCAGTCTTGCTCCCCCTTTTGTCCATTGGTGACAAGTTAAGGCAGAGTTATTTTTGTCAATCAGAAAATATACTTGATTTCTCTCATTACCGATCGTCAAAAAGAGAGGGGAGGGGGACAATCATCGATTTAATGACCCGACTACCTGTAGAGATATAGTTTCAAAAAAATCCTCGCTCTTCTGACATAAAAGTTGAAGAAGAGATTTTCAAGCAAGACTGATGCTGATGCTAACAATCAATATTGCCTAACTATTGGTGAATAATTTTTGTGCTGGTGGCGACCAAATTATTTTAAAGCAGAGCTACAAAAAACAACCTTCTCAACTCAACTTGAGAAATAATAATACTGAATAGCATGAATTAGCGTAGACTTTATGCTAATTTCATCAGGAATTCCTCTAACTTAAGGAGGAAGAATCGTGAGCGATTACCTGTGTATTCTGGCTTTTAATCTTTAATTACACAGTTGGGCGTAAATAAGACCAACTACTTACTTACACCTGAAATCCCGTAGATAACTTGTTTTCTCATGAATGTCAGCAATAACCTGATAATCATGTAAAGTCCATTCAAGGAAGTGAGAATTACCGTCTAGACAGAGGTCAAATTATATGGGTAACGTCCAAGCGACGCTTACAGCAACTAACAGTTCCTTTCATATAGAAGGCTACGAAAAGATTGAGTTTGGTTTACTGTATGTGGACGGAGTCTTTAAAATCGGCAACACCGAGATTGCAGATTGTTACAAAGCGTTTAGACGCTGCCTGATGGTCATTGATGCAACAGTTTATAAGCTGTATGGGATACAGATTCAGGATTACTTCAGGCACTACAACATTGACCTCACAGTTTTTCCGATCGCGATTCGAGAAACTGACAAAACGCTGCATACGTTCGAGCGGATTATAGATGCCTTTGTAGATTTTGGTCTAGTTCGCAAAGAGCCTGTTCTGGTAGTTGGAGGAGGCTTAATCACGGATGTAGCCGGATTTGCCTGTGCTAGCTACCGACGGAGCACGAACTACATCCGGGTGCCGACAACGCTCATCGGGTTGATTGATGCCAGCGTTGCCATCAAAGTTGCTCTGAACCACGGCAAACTGAAAAATCGCCTTGGCGCTTACCACGCATCTCAAAAGGTGATGTTGGACTTTGGATTCTTGAAGACGCTGCCCATCGACCAGATTCGCAATGGTATGGCAGAGCTGATCAAGATTGCTGTGGTAGCGAACAAAGAGATTTTTGAACTCCTAGAGCAGTACGGCGAAGATATTCTCTATTCGCACTTTGGCTATGTGAACGGCACACCAGAGCTACGGCAGGTGGCACATAAGATAACCTACAATGCCATCAAGACCATGCTGGACTTGGAAGTAGCCAACCTGCATGAGTTGGATTTGGATCGGGTCATTGCCTTCGGGCACACTTGGAGTCCCACTTTAGAGCTGACGCCGGAAATTCCGATATTCCACGGGCATGGGGTGAACATCGATATGGCATTTTCCACCACCATCGCCGAACGACGGGGCTACATTACGATACAAGAGCGCGATCGCATTCTGGGTTTGATGAGCCGCTTGGGGCTAGCACTGGATAGTCCCTATCTCACCGAAGAGGTACTCTGGAAAGCTACAACATCCATCACCCGTACCCGTGATGGGCTACAGCGGGCCGCCGTTCCCCGCCCCATTGGTACCTGCTTTTTCATGAATGATTTGACCCGCGAGGAACTAAATGAGGCTCTACACGCCCACAAAGCAATCTGTAGCCAGTATGCTCGGCAGGGTGACGGTATTGATATGTACGTGCAACTGGATGAGTCGCAAGCACCGATCGCAGTTGGGGTAAGAGGAAGTGAAAAATAATGACTAATGTTGTCGAACAACCCACTGCTGCAAGACCTGTCACGCCTTTGGGGATATTGGCACAGCAGTTGGAAAGTATTGTGCAAGCGGTCAATGAACAAACCAATTTGTCTGGTGAACTTAAAGCCAAGCTCAACTTTGCATGGCGTTTGGCAAGTGGTTTAGACCCCTATCTGGAAGAATGCACCACAGGCGAATCAGCGGCGTTAGCAGCCCTTGCCAAAAAAACAGCTGTGGAAGCATGGACTCAACGTTTCAATGAAGGCGCAACAGTCCGTCAGTTGGAACAGGAAATGCTCTCTGGTCATGTTGAAGGACAAACCCTGAAAATGTTTATCCACATGACCAAAGCGAAGAAAGTGCTGGAAATCGGTATGTTCACGGGCTACTCTGCACTCGCAATGGCAGAAGCACTACCAGCAGACGGGGAACTAGTCGCTTGCGAGGTCGATCCATACACCGCCCAATTCGGTAAAGCTGCATTTCGTGAATCTCCCCACGGGTCAAAAATTCGTGTGGAACTGGGTTCGGCGCTAGTAACCTTAGATAAATTAGCTGCTGCTGGGGAATCCTTTGACTTTGTATTTATCGATGCGGATAAAAAGGAGTACGTACAGTACTTCCAAACCTTACTGGATAAAAATTTGCTGACACCTGAAGGATTTATCTGCGTCGATAACACATTGCTTCAAGGACAGGTATATCTTTCGGCGGACGAGCGCACCGCCAACGGTGAAGCTATTGCTCAGTTTAACCGTGTCGTAGCGGCTGACTCACGCGTAGAACAAGTGCTTTTGCCATTGCGTGATGGCTTGACCATCATTCGGCGATTACCGGCTTAAGCATTTACACCGCAGACGGGTGCATCCCAATGCATGTCAAAACACCTAACGACTAAAGTCGCGGCTACACAAACTTTCGTTAGAGGAGGGCGGGCCTTATATAATGCTGCTCTCGCTACGGCGAGAGTTTTTGTAGCCCCAGGCTTCCAGGCTGTGAGCCTATATTTGCTGGCAATGGGATGCTCCCCCACAGACTCAATCTATATCCAATACAAACACAGCATTTAAAAGCAAAGAGTAATAGATTTTTTACTTTTTACTTTTTACTTCCCCTGGTGGGGGACTTCTATGGCACAATCAATTTCCGATACTCAAACAACGACTCAACCTATTTCTCTAGGAGTAAAAGCAGTTGCTTTTTTCCAGAGCCTCGCTACTCTCACATTACTCTTATTGGCACTGCCAATTAACGCTGCCATCGTTTTATTATCTCTGCTGTGGAGTCGCTTAGCTCGTCCTTTCCAGCCCTCCTCAGTAGCCACAAACCCCAAAAATATCCTCATCAGCGGTGGCAAAATGACTAAAGCCTTGCAACTTGCACGGTCATTTCATGCTGCCGGACATAGGGTTGTGTTAACTGAAACTCACAAATACTGGCTATCAGGACATCAGTTTTCACACGCTGTTGATAAGTTTTATACAACTCCTGTCCCAGGAAAAGATCCAAATGCCTATACCCAGGCTCTCATTGACATCGTTAAGCGAGAAAATATCGATGTTTACATTCCCGTAACTAGTCCAGTAGCTAGCTATTACGACTCCCTCGCCAAACCAGCGCTATCGCAATACTGTGAAGTTTTCCATGTAGATGCTGATGTATGTGAAATGCTGGATGATAAATATGCCTTCAGCGAGACAGCTCGTCAATTGGGATTATCAGTTCCTAAATCCTTCAAAATTACTTCTCCCGAACAAATCCTGAATTTCGACTTTTCTCAGGAGACTCGCAAATACATCCTCAAGAGCATTCCCTACGACTCGGTACGCCGTTTAAATTTAACCAAACTTCCCTGTGAAACCGCTGATAAAACAGAAGCATTTGTTAGGAGTTTACCGATTAGCCCCGAGAAGCCTTGGATTATGCAAGAATTTATTCCTGGCAAGGAATTCTGTACCCACAGTACTGTCCGGGATGGCGAACTGCGACTGCACACCTGCTGCGAGTCTTCCGCTTTTCAAGTTAACTATGAAAATTTAGAACAACCTAAAATTCGGGAATGGGTGACTCATTTCTTCAGGGAACTCAAAATTACCGGACAAATTTCCTTCGATTTTATCGAAACTGAAGATGGTGAAGTTTACGCTATTGAATGTAACCCTAGAATTCACTCAGCAATTACTACATTCCATGACCATCCAGGAGTAGCAAATGCTTATCTCAAAGATAGTAAAGATTGGAATGAAACACCTATAGAACCGCTTCCGGATAGTAAACCTACTTATTGGTTATATCACGAACTGTGGCGGCTGACTGAAATTAGATCGTGGTCTCAATTACAAGCTTGGCTAGAGAAGATTGCCAAGGGAACTGATGCGATTTTTCAGCTTGACGATCCTCTGCCATTTTTAGCAGTCCACCATTGGCAAATCACCTTACTACTGCTGGAAAATCTGAGAAAATTAAAAGGTTGGGTAAAGATTGATTTCAATATTGGTAAGTTAGTGGAATTAGGAGGCGACTGACATACCTAAGAAAGACGCTATCCGGACGTCTACATCTGCGGTTCCATAATTCATTAATGTATTGTACCCCTAGAATTTTACACGGAGAAACAGAATTTGTTAGGAACGACTTCAGTATCCAAGAAGCTTGCTCAGATGATCTATGGCTACTGGCAAAGCCAGTGCCTTTATGTGGCAACAAACTTAGGTATACCTAATCTCTTACAGTCAGGACCAATGACTGTAGAGGCTATATCACAAGCAACCTCTACAAAAGTAGAAACTCTCTATGTTCTTCTCCGTGCTCTAGCTCATTTAGGTGTGTTTGTAGAAAAGCCCGGACGTGTATTTGCAGCAACAGAACTCTCAGAACACCTAATTACAAATGCAGAGCCTTCTCTTGGACATTTCCTGATGCATGTTACAGAACCTTCTATGTGGGATGCTTGGAGAGAACTAGGGAATTCCTTAAAAACAGGGGAAGTAGCTTTTGAAAGAGCACATGGCAAAAATTTCTACGAATTCTTCATGACGGAAAATCCTGATAGTAGAAATCTGTTCAACAATGCCATGAGCTTTTTAACGAATCAGGCGATTGATTCGCTGTTTGATGTCTATGACTTTGGTCAATTTGATACAGTTATGGACGTTGGAGGCAATCAAGGAGCACTGATTGCCCATATTGTCAAAAAATTCGGCTGTAAAGGCATATTGTTTGACCTACCGCATGAGATTGAGACAGCTCCTGCTTTTCTAGCAAAGCAGGGACTTGATGAAGATGCCGTGCAAGTCATTGGTGGTAATGTTTTGGAGGAAATACCAAAGGGTGCAGATGCGATCGTGATGAAATATTTCCTATCTGTATTCAGTTTTGAAGACACAATTAAGGTACTAACTCGGTGTAGAGAGGTTCTCCCCAAACACGGTAAGTTAGTACTTCTACAAACACTGGTTCCACCGCGTGGTGCGCCAGTAGAATATCCCGATGGGACTATCCCAGCTCTTGCCGCAGTTCAAATGATGGTGACCAATCCGGGGGGTTACTGGCGCACGGAACAAGAGTATAAGGAGTTGTTTGAAAAGAGTGGCTTTCAACTAGAAAAAGTCATTTACACTGGAACTAGCCTGACAGTGATGGAATTTAGTAAGCTGTCTTGAAAATGGGGAGTAGGGAACTCAGAATTTCCTCCAGGCATTAGGAGCACCCCACCATCGGCACACCATACGTTATCTCCCTCTCCTAATTCTCTGTTCTATAACTCAAGATTTAAGTTACCTATTCCCAAGGCGGAGCCTCCGAAAAGAGCATTATAAGGTAGCAGATCTGTCACGAGAAATAATTCTTTGCAGAGAAGATGAATACTATGAAAAATCTTCCAAGTTCTATTTCAAGAGACATGAGATTACGGTTTTTGCGGGATGACGAAAAAACCTTTCCGAGTATTGAAAAAGAACTACCTCTAGTAATTGAGCCAGTCAAGGAAAAATCCTTCGCAGTTCTGAAGACATTACTTAGCGAAAGTAGTGACTGGTTCAATCAACAGCTAGATACATACGGAGCTATTTTGTTTCGGGGATTTGAAGTTGAGGGTGCAGAGCAGTTTCAAAAAGCTCTAGAGCTACTCAATGTCCAACTGGAGTCAGTTTATCACTTCGGCAGCGCTCATCGTGTACGAATAACCGATAAAGTATTCACCTCTTCTGAAGCTCCACCGGACATAATTATTGCTCCTCATAATGAACTTAATATGGTGCCGGTGCGACCCAGTGTGCTTGCTTTCTTTTGCCAAGTTCAGCCCGACCTATATGGCGAGACTCCCATCATCAATACTGAAAAGTTATTTTATAATTTATCTCCTCGCTTACAGCACAAAATTGCCAATTCCCCTCAGCGATTTGTGCGATATGTTCCTAACCATCTATTAGAGATTGTCTTCGAGGGACTCTCGCAAGAGGAGATTACCAAACTTCTCCAGGAACAAGAGTTTGAGTTTAACTGGGAAGAGGATGGCTCTATTTATTTTGAGTGTTCTTATATTCCCCTATTCAGTCACCCAAAAACGAGGAGGCTCTGCTTTTGCCTTAGCATTATTGATTCTTTAGTCAGTAGAGAATGGTATCGAAACATCAGACAACGGTATTCATTTGGGAAAAAGCTCTATTACAATTGGCTACCAGCCAACTTGTACAAAAGATTTCAACAAAGATTCACAACAGCAGCAACTGTTGTCGATGGTTCGCAAAAACGAACCAGTACGCTTGACGCCTATTTTTTAACCGAGGATGGTCAGTCCACGAAGATGACGGAAGCAGAAGCGAAAGAATTGGGAAAAGCTGAATGGAAAAATGCAGTCATCTTTCAGTGGAAGCAAGGCGATATTCTCCTCATCGATAATCTACAGGTTGCTCATTCTAGGCTCAATACTACACTCAAGCGA
The DNA here is from genome assembly GCA_036703375.1 of Allocoleopsis sp. GTDB lineage: Bacteria > Cyanobacteriota > Cyanobacteriia > Cyanobacteriales > Coleofasciculaceae > DATNPC01. The sequence goes on along the minus strand of DATNPC010000100.1, from coordinate 5,849 downwards.
AAAATACTCACTGCTTTCGGCAATATGTGCAACATTCGCGATATGCAACCAGCTTTATTATCAACCCATCCCAAAATTAGCAATCGCGTCTTGGGCTAAATCTTCTAAGCTGCCTCAACAAGATAATAATTTGCAAAGACATATGAATAAATTATTAAATATGAAAGCTTCACGTCCTATAGAGATATCTGAAGAAAAAAGGCTGAAAAACTATTGGGAAAAACAGTTGTCTGGAGAACTGCCCTTACTAGTGTTACCTACTAATTTGCCTCGTTCTCCTCTAACAACTTTTAATGGTTCCTCCCATCGTTTCGTTATTGACAATAGATTAACTGGATTACTAAAAGAACTGGTAAATAGTCAAACTGTTAGCCTTGATCGCCTTCTTTTGGCAGCGTTTAAAGTTTTGCTTTACCGTTATACGAGTGAAAAAGATATTCTGGTTGGTTTGATACTAACTCAGCAAGACAAATGCGAATTTGAAAGAGTTGTTGACAACTTTTCTCAGGTCGTGGTTTCACGGGATTTGATTTCAGAAAGTCTTTCATTTAAGAAGTTCCTAAATCAGGTTAGTCATACTGTTTTAGAAATAGCAGAGTATCAAGACTATCCGTTTGATTTATTGGTAAGACAATTCGCGCCAAAGTCTAACTCAATTCATTCAGCTATTTGTCAAGCTTCGTTTGCTTTTCACAATAGAAATGAACAGGAAAATATATCAGAACGCGAGGAGCTAGGTCAGCAAACAAGAGAATTTGATTTAAGATTGGAAGTCATTCAGCTTTCTGAATCATTGCTGGGTTACTTTAAGTACAACAGCAATCTGTTAGATGGATCGACAGTTGCTCAGATAAGCGGACATTTCCAAAATTTACTAGAAAGCATTGTATCAAATCCAGAACAGCCAGTAGCTCAGTTACCATTGCTGAGTGGGAGGGAACGAGAGAAAATACTGGTTGAGTGGAATGCGACTCAGACCGATTATGATATTACGACCTGTCTTCACCAACTAATTGAAGCACAGGTTGAGCGAACACCAGATGCGATCGCCGTTTCTTTTGCAGGGAAACAGCTTACATATCATGAACTGAACAGAAAAGCAAATCAACTAGCACACTACTTACAAACACTGGGAGTTAAACCAGAGGTATTAGTAGGTATCTGCGTTGAGCGTTCTTTAGAGATGCTAGTAGGACTTTTGGGTATCCTGAAAGCTGGCGCAGCTTACCTACCCTTAGATCCAGGTTATCCACAAGAACGCTTGGAATTAATATTATCTGATTCTCAGGTGTCAGTGTTACTGACTGATAATCCACAGTTATTTGCTGATGATGAACAAAGGAAAGTAGTCTGTTTACGTACAAACCGGGAAAACATTGCTACCCATAGCAAAGACAATCCTGCACCACATGCAACCGCTAAAAATCTAGCTTATGTTATCTATACCTCCGGCTCAACGGGTAAGCCAAAAGGAGTAGAAATTACTCACAACGCTGTGGTCAATTTCTTAAAATCCATGCAGTATGAACCTGGAATTACAGCGTCAGATGTACTTTTGGCAGTAACTACAATATCATTTGATATTGCTGCCTTGGAGCTATATCTGCCCTTAATTACGGGCGCTAAGGTGGTATTAGCTGCCCGAGAAGTAGCTAGTGATGGGAGGCGACTGAAAGAGCTAATTAATACTGCTGGTGCTACGGTTATGCAAGCCACCCCAGCTAGTTGGCGGATGTTGCTTGCTGCCGGATGGAGTGGTTCTCCTCAATTGAAAATTCTCTGCGGCGGCGAAGGCTTAACCAGTGACTTGGCGCAGCAATTATTAGAAAAAGGTGCTGCTGTATGGAATCTGTACGGACCGACTGAAACTACTATTTGGTCAACTGTCTGCAAGGTAGACGCTGCGAAACTCTCTCATGCGTTAGTCCCCATCGGTCGTCCCATTGCCAACACACAAATTTACATATTAGATTCCCATCTCCAACCAGTTCCCAGGGGAGTTCTTGGCGAATTGTATATAGGTGGTACTGGAGTTGCTCGCGGTTATCTCAACCGTCCCGAACTAACTGCCGAACGGTTTATTGCCAATCCTTTCTTACTAGGTTCCCGTTTTTACAAAACTGGAGATTTAGCTCGTTATCTGGATGATGGTAATATTGAATATGTTAGTCGAATAGACAATCAAGTAAAAATTCGGGGTTTTCGGATCGAACTTGGGGAAATAGAAAACACTCTTTCTGCTCATCCACAGGTGCAAGAAACGGTTGTGATTACCCGTTGCGATCGACCAGAAGAAATACAAATAGTCGCTTATCTCACCGCTAAACAAGGACAACCCACCCCTGGCACCCTGCGTGATTTTCTCAGACAGAAGCTACCAGATTACATGGTGCCAACAGCTTTTGTCATATTAGACACATTACCCTTAACTCCCAGTGGAAAAGTAAACCGCCGCGCTTTGCCAAAGCCAACAGTTTCTAGCTTCAGCCAACACAATGAATTTGTTGCACCGCGCAATGAGACCGAATGGAAACTGGCAAAAATCTGGTCAGAGATTTTAAATATTCAGCCAGTAGGTGTTAAAGATAACTTCTTTGAAATTGGTGGGAATTCTCTTTCAGCAATATTCTTGATAGCTGCAATTGAGCAGCAGTTGGGTAAGGAATTGCCCTTATCAGCCGTCATCACCAATCCCACCATTGAAGAGTTGGCAAACCTTCTTGATACCAGTTCAGATACTTTTGATAGCTCCCCCCTGATTCCCATCCAACCAAAAGGTAACAAACCACCTTTTTTCTGTGTACATCCCGCAGGCGGTCATGTTCTGTGCTACTTCAAACTGGCGCATTATCTAGGTGCCGACCAACCGTTTTATGGCTTGCAAGCGCAAGGGTTTCATGGAGAAGAAGAACCCTTAACGCGAGTCGAGGATATGGCAAGCCTCTATATCCAAGCAATTCAGAAGTTTCAGCCTCAAGGTCCCTACTCTATTGGTGGCTGGTCATTTGGGGGAGTAGTGGCGTATGAAATGGCGCAGCAATTTCACAAACAGGGACATGAAGTATCTTTATTAGCAATACTAGATTCCTATGTTCCAATTCTCTTAGATAAAAATAAGAAAATTGACGCTCCCTATTTAGTTGGAGTTCTTTCCAGGTATTTTGGCGGAATGTTAGGTCAGGACAATCTTGTAACGCCTGATGAAATCAAGCATTTGAGTGTTAACGAACAAATCAACTATATTCTTGACAAGACAGTAGAAGTTAAGATATTACCGCCATCACATCAACGCCAACAAAACCGACGCATTCTCGATGTATTAGTTGGAACCCTAAAAGCAACTTATTCCTATGTGCAACAGCCATATCCAGGAAAAGTCACCGTATTTAGAGCTAGAGAAAAGCATATTATGGCTCCCGATTCAACTCTCGTGTGGGTGGAATTATTCTCTATCATGGATGCGGAAGATATAAAAATTGTTGATGTTTCTGGTAATCACTACACATGCATCTTGGAACCTCATTTACAAGTATTAGCAGAACGATTGAAATCATGTTTGGCGGAATTATAGATGCTGATGAATCCTATGCATTAGCCCTGTTTCGTTACTTGGGGGAAAGTAAAATTAGGAGAGACACTCAACTAGCGATCGCGATCGCAAAAAAATAGTAGTCTATGATACCGTTTCTTACACTTGCTGCCTTATTTCAGAGTAATTCCCTGAAAATCACTAAGGCTTTCCAGGGAATCTGTGGCAACTAAGTATGACCTTTCAAATCTTAGAGTTTTGGACCCATTCCTACGGTGCCAGCATAGATGGCGCGATCGCCTAATTCATCTTCGATCCGAAGTAGTCGATTGTACTTAGCAACTCGTTCGCTACGGCACAAAGAACCCGTTTTAATTTGTCCGGCACGAGTCGCGACGGCTAAATCGGCAATTGTCGTGTCTTCTGTTTCGCCAGAACGGTGGCTGATGACAGAACGATAACCGTTGCGGGTTGCCAGATCGATCGTTTCTAGCGTTTCTGTCAACGTCCCGATTTGATTGAGCTTAATCAAAATCGAGTTAGCTGCCCCTAACTCAATGCCTTTTTTGAGTCTCGTGGGATTTGTGACAAACAGGTCATCCCCAACTAACTGAATGCGATCGCCTAATTTCTCAGTCAAGAGTTTCCAGTTATCCCAATCCTCCTCGTGTAAGCCATCTTCAATCGAGATAATCGGGTATTGCCCCACCAGGCTAGCTAGATAGTCAATAAACTCTGCCGGAGAGTGAGATGCTCCATCGTAGACATATTGACCTTCTTTGTAAAACTCACTCGCCGCCACATCCATGGCTAGAGCGACTTCCTCGCCTGGTTTGTAGCCAGCCTTTTCAATCGCCGCAATCAGCAACTCCAACGCCGCTTGATTGGACTCCAAGTTGGGCGCAAAACCCCCTTCATCGCCAACACCCGTCAGCAAGTTCTTCTCTTTCAAAACCTTCGCTAACGAGGCAAATACCTCAGCCCCCCAGCGTAGAGCATCCCGAAAGGTAGGGGCTCCAACTGGCACGATCATGAATTCCTGAAAATCCACGTTATTGTCAGCATGTGCGCCTCCGTTGATCACGTTCATCAACGGCACGGGGAGCAGATTAGCCAGCGGCCCACCTAAATAGCGGTAGAGAGGGAGTGCCAAGTCATCTGCTGCCGCTTTAGCTGTTGCCAGCGAGACAGCGAGGATGGCATTTGCCCCCAGTTCCTTTTTATTCTGGGAGCCATCCCGATAAATCATTTTCTGGTCAATAGATGCTTGGTCGAGAGCATCCATGCCCAATATCTCGGGGGCAATTTTCTCTTTAATATTTCGCACTGCATAGAGTACTCCTTTGCCACCGTAGCGTCGGGAGTCATCATCCCGCAGTTCATGGGCTTCAAAGGTACCCGTTGAGGCTCCACTCGGAACCTGAGCTAATCCCTTAGCGCCAGTAACGAGATGTACTTCGGCTTCTACTGTAGGGCGGCCGCGAGAGTCCAGTATCTCTCTGGCATCGATCGCTTCAATGGCGGTTTCTGACTTATATTGCATACATCTCCTTTATGTAGTACCAATGGCAACTTGCTTGTTTATCTCAGGACAACTGTCAACCGAGTTGCCCTAGCACGGTATTTCGGCAAATCCACCCCAAATTACCTGAAAACTAGCACTCGCTCAATTGTTGATTATGACCTGATGATTTCGTCTCAAGCTTCTGCTTTTAAGTACGGGAAGATCCAAGATCGAACGACCTCAGCGTTTAGGATACTTCTTCGGTGAGCAATTGAGTCTTATCTTTAAGGATGTCTATCGATCCCCAGAGTAGAAATACTTACTTATTGAGTAGGGATTTCCCATCAAAGTGTTCCCGATTCCCTGCGCTGCCTCTTTCTACAATGAAAAGGCGAGCCTACCCAAGGAGTTTAAGCCCATGCGAATGCTACACACGATGCTGCGAGTTGGCAATCTCGATGAATCGCTTAAGTTTTACTGCGACGTGCTGGGGATGAAGCTGCTGCGCCAGAAGGATTATCCCAGTGGAGAATTTACCTTAGCCTTTGTGGGATACGGCGATGAGTCGGATCACACCGTCCTCGAACTTACCTACAACTGGGGTACCGACAAGTATGACCTGGGAAATGCCTACGGTCACATCGCACTTGGCGTTGATAATATCTACGAAACGTGCGCTCAAATTCGACTCAAAGGTGGCAAGGTCGTCCGCGAACCGGGTCCAATGAAGCACGGGTCAACCGTGATCGCATTTGTTGAAGACCCAAATGGGTATAAGATTGAGCTGATTCAGTTGGCAACTCAAGATACTGGCAA
>DATNPC010000099.1:0-4958 GCA_036703375.1 Allocoleopsis sp. | reverse complement strand
AATTTCTTAGTGCTTGAAGGTTCATCTGAACTAGCCGCTTTGAATGCTAATCAACCCCTCGCCGTCGGTTCAGCCTTCAAACTTGCCGTTTTAGCGGCATTGCGCCAGCAAATTGAGTCAGGAAAGCGCCATTGGAGTGACGTAGTTGAGCTTCAACCAGCCTGGAAAAGTTTACCGAGTGGCATGCTGCAAACTTGGCCGGATGGGTCGTTTCTAACGCTACAAACCTTAGCAACGTTGATGATTTCTATCAGCGATAACACAGCAACCGATGCGTTGATTCACGTTGTTGGTCGAGAGTCAATTGAAGCATTAACCGAACGGAATCGCCCGTTTTTAACGACACGAGAAGTCTTCACGCTCAAAGCACCGCAAAACCAAAAACTCCTCCAACGCTATCGCTCAGCTAATGGTTCTCAGCGGCGGCAACTGTTAGAAGAAATCGCAGGGTATTCACTGCCCCGTCTTAGTTCGACCACAAAAACGAGTGAAGGATTATTTGGAGGAGAACCAACGGCTTTAGACATCGAATATTTTTTCACACCTCGCGAGCTATGCAGCCTCATGGCTAAGGTTAAAGACTTGCCACTGATGAGCGTGAATCCTGGCTCTGGTTTGGTCAATCCAGAACACTGGGCGCGAGTAGCTTACAAAGGCGGTTCTGAACCGGGAGTTTTGAATTTAACTCACTGGTTAGAATCTCCCACGGGTAAAACCTATTGCGTTGTCACGACATGGAATAATGCCGCAACACCCCTAGATGAAATGCGTTTGTATACGCTCCATAGTGCTGCGATTGAAGGGCTAAGGAATAGAGATTAAATCATTTCTTACCACTTCTTTATTGATTATAAATTTTGAAAGCCTGAACTCTGACAACTATGGCACAATTTAGTAGAACTTGGTGGGGAAAACGATTTATTGCCGCGCTGGAAGCCTTTACTGACTCGGCTCGATTAGGACGCGGTCGGTCTTATGCCAGTGGGGGAAAAATTAAAGAATATCAGATAAAACAAGGGAAAATTACAGCTAAGGTAAGGGGTTCGATCAATCCCTATTTTGGAGTTTACAAAGAACCTTTGTACAACACAACTATTGAAATCAAACCCATTTCAGCAGCCGATTGGTCAAAAGCGATCGCACATATTTCCTCAAAGGCTAGTTTTGTCTCCAAGCTACTGCTGAATGAAGTCCCGGACAAGATTGAAGAAGCCTTTGCTGAGCTAAATTTACATCTATTACCCAATAGTCGCAAAGACTTTACCACGAAATGTTCCTGTCCGGACTATTCCAATCCATGCAAACACATTGCTGGCGTCTATTACTTGGTTGCCTCCGAATTGGACTCCAACCCATTTTTGCTCTTTGAACTCAGAGGACTAGAGCGAGAAAAACTCCTCAAAGAATTGGCAAAATCGCCACTGGGTCAAGTTCTCTCCTCCGCCATGACGACGGAAGAGCAACCGCTTGACCCTGCTACCTCCTACTATACCCAACCTGAAAAAGTGTCCGTGTCAGAATCGGTGACTTTAAAGGAATTTTGGCTGGGGCAAAAGCGATTGCCGCAGACGATTGAAGCAGCTTCCCCTGCAGCTATTCCAGCAATTTTAATTAAAAAAGCTGGGGATTTTCCACCGTTTTGGAAGAAGGATAGTTCGTTTATTGAGGTGATGGAAGAGCTGTATCAGCGAGTGAGAACGAAAAATAAAGGGGTAATCTAAGTAGATCGGCATTAATAGTTGTCGTTGTGGCAAGGCATAGGGCAGGAGGCTCCAGGGCAAAAGTGAAGGGGATTTTCGCCCCCCTAGCCCCCCAATTCTGGGGGGAACCTGTATTCAAAGTTGTATTCAAAGTCCCCCAATTTTGGGGGATTTAGGGGGCTTCAAGACCCGATGCAAACTTCCTCGGATACTGTAATCGCCACTTAGCATCAAGCTTGCGGTTCGTTTGCAACTCCAAAACTCGAATACCTCGCTCCGGAAGCGGATTTAACAACTCCCTCAACTGTTCCCACGATTGAATGAGTTGATGTTCTACCCCATAAGTCAGGCACAACTGAGCAAAATCAACCTCTTGTGGCGTGGCAAAGAATTCTTCAAATGGTGGGTCAAACTGAGCAATCGGCAACATTTCAAATATGCCGCCACCATTATTGTTGATTAACACAATCGTTAAGTGACCGACAAACTTATTTCTCAGTAAGAAGCCATTGGTGTCGTGCAATAAGGCTAAGTCACCCGTTAGCATGACACTACTGCGATCGCGATGTGCAATCCCCAACGCTGTGGATAAAGTGCCATCAATACCGTTAGCACCTCGATTGAAGAACGGTCGAATCCCCGTATTTCCCGGAACCCACAATAACTCAACGTCCCGCACCGGCATGCTGTTGGCGATAAAGAGCGGAGTTTGAGGTGGTAGAGTTTGGGAGAGCAACCAAGCGGCTTTGCCCTCAAACATCCAGGTCATATTCTGCATTTCGTCGTCCAGCGCCGTTCTCGCCCTTGCTTCCAGTTGACGCCATTTTTGCAGGTAGGAACGATTTGGGCTTTGGGATTTTTGATTTGGGTTGGAGGGACTCGTTCGACTCCGAGACTCACGACGAGAAATTCCCCCCATCTCCCCGTCTCCCCGTCTCCCCATCTCCCCATCTCCCCATCCCCTCAACTGTTCTACTGACATCCGCAGATGAATCGTTTTTCCGTGGAGAGGGTCGAGGTTGTGGTGGCTGGGGTCGATGACCCAACGTTGGGGTTGGTACTCATCCAACCAGGTTCGCAGTTCCTTACTGGTTGGGAGTTCGCCGATTTGAATCGCTATTTCGGGTACGAGTTGCTGTGCCAGCGATCGATCGCGCAGGATGAGGTCGTAGGTGGAAATCAGATGGGGATTGAGGTCGGCATAGTTTCTGACGGGCGAGAGTCCCTCAGCGAGTACAGGCCATCCTAAGGCTTGCGATAATTGTGCGATCGCTTGACAATATTCCCGTGGTTGTTGCGGTTGGGCGAGTCCAGCAAGAATGATTCCGCGATCGCATTGTTGCCAGTGTTGATAGGCTGTCGGGAGTGGGCAGTCGGGAGTGGGGAGTGAGGGAGGGGTAATCGAGGTGAAGAAATCTTCGAGTTCAAAGGGGGACGGGAGAAGATCGGGGTCGAGTTGTTGAATCGGTGCGAGAGGATCGCGGAAGGGGAGATTGAGATGAACGGGGCCGGGAACGGGAAAAAGTGCTCGTTCCCAAGCATGAATCACGGTTTGTCGCAGATATCTCAACCTGGCAATCGCCACTGACGGCAAGGCTAATTCAGCTTGCCAATTGGGATAATTCCCGTATAATTTCAGTTGGTCGATGGTCTGTCCTGAATGACAATCTCGCAATTCCGGAGGGCGATCGGCAGTTGAGACGATCAACGGCACTCGACTTTCGCTAGCTTCAATGATAGCCGGGTAGAAATTTGCCCCAGCAGTGCCAGAGGTGCAAACCAGGACTACCGGGCGTCCCGTTGACCTCGCCATCCCTAACGCAAAGAAGGCAGCGGAACGTTCATCTAGTACCGGAATTGCCTCTATCTCGTTGTTTCGGGCAAAGGCAACTGCCAAAGGCGTTGAGCGCGAACCCGGACAAATGACTGCTGTAGTGAGTCCCAGTCGCTTTAACGTTTCCGCGAGGATGGACGCCCAAACCGTATTAGTATTGCGAAAATCGATGGGCATTATTTAACGATCGGTCGAGTGAAAGACTATTTTCCTACTAATCTTTGGGGTCTGCACAACTATTTTTAGTAGCTCGAAAAGTTTTTCCCTGAAAGAGCGATCGCTTTCATCCCCACAAAACCGCTCCTGATCGATTGATAGGATGCGTTTTGTCGGACATCACTTCTTGCCAATGCCATCGCAGAGAGTGCGATCGCTCTCTGGAGCATTGTACTGGAGATAATCTCTCACCCGATCGCAACCGAACCTCATTAAATCATCCAAGTCATTGGGGTACACCTTCCAGAGTTTGGTGGTGTCAGCACTCACAGAAGCTAAACTCTTGCCATCGGGGCTGAAACTCACGCTCCAGACCGGAACGCTATGCCCGGTGAGGGTAGTGAGTTCTTTGCCCGTTGCCACATCCCAGAGTTTGATGGTTTTGTCCTGACTACCAGAAGCTATCGTCTTGCCATCGGGGCTGAAACTCACGCTATGGACTGCATTGCTATGCCCGGTGAGGGTGGTGATGGCTTTGCCCGTTGCCACATCCCAGAGTTTGATGGTTTTGTCAGCACTCGCAGAATCTATGGTCTTGCCATCGGGGCTGAAACTCACGCTAAGGACTGCATTGCTATGCCCGGTGAGGGTGGAGATTGCTTTACCTGTCGCCACATCCCAGAGTTTGATGGTTTTGTCAAAACTCGCAGAAGCTATCGTCTTGCCATCCGGGCTGAAACCTACGCTCATGATCGGAGCGCTATACCCGGTGAGATTAGTGATGGCTTTGCCTATCGCCACATCCCAGAGTTTGATGGTGTTGTCAGCACTCGCAGAAGCTAAAGTCTTGCCATCCGGGCTGAAACTCACGCTATTGACCCTATCGCTGTGCCCCTTGAGGGTAGTGATGGCTTTACCTGTCGCCATATCCCAGAGTTTGATGGTGTTGTCATCACTCGCAGAAGCTATCGTCTTGCCATCCGGGCTGAAACTCACGCTATTGACCCCACCACAATGCCCGGTGAGGGTAGTGATGGCTTTACCTGTCGCCACATCCCAAAGTTCGATGGTGTTGTCAGCACTCGCAGAAGCTATCCTCTTACCATCTGGGCTGAAACTCACGCTACTGACTTCATTGCTATGCCCGGTGAGGGTAATGATGGCTTTGCCCGTTGCCACATCCCAGAGTTTGATGGTGTTGTCAGCATTCACAGAAGCTATCATCTTGCCATCCGGGCTGAAACTCACGCTATTGACCCAAACGCTAT
>DATNPC010000098.1:0-5600 GCA_036703375.1 Allocoleopsis sp. | reverse complement strand
ACAATGCAGTCGAGAGTTCCAATAATGAACTTAACCACTCAATGGCTGCATAAGGAACCGATAAAATTCTCTGACAGCACATCCAGCTCTACTGGCTCTAAAACTTTCGGATTCATTTGACGTAAATCATCCCACACGGCCTCAACATCAGTAAATTGGAAATATTCCGTCAAACTCCCAATTCGATAGTTGAAATCTTTATAGCGATGCTTGAAGTACAGCTCCACATTTCCTCGATGCTTCCAAACACCTAAGGCTTGAATCTCTACCCGCTTATAGTGAGCCGCTAAATCCCTCTGCACTTCCATCACTCGTTCTTCAATTGAACGCTTGGTTACACCGATTTTATGCAACAGTTTCCGACCCGCTTTGATTTCCAAAAAGTAGAGGTTGCTCTCTAGAATCCGTTTCAATTGAGCGCGATATATTCGGAAATCGGCAAAGCGTTCTGGAAAATATTGAGAATTCATCAGTTTAGCTCGTTCTACGGCTTGCTCTAATTTTGATAGCTTTTCCAGTAACAACGGTTCTTGTACCTCGTTGAATAGCCTTAAAGAGAGCGCCCCAACAGGAATTTTCCCTAACGGAGTAAATTCATAGAATCCATCCTCATTCCAAGCCAGCAACTTAGAGAGAATTAAGCGGAAAGAAGGCTTGACAATAATGCCTTCATCTCTCACCGCATAGTTTTTCCAAAAGACTTTCAGTTCTTCCAACTCTTTCCCGGACAACTGAATGTTGAAGTTATCGTAGAGTGGAAGAGCGGGAAAATCCCGATAAGCAACCCGATTCGCAACAGGACGGCAGGTTTCTCCCGTATGTGCAAAGTGATGCTCCTTCACCCTACCCTTCTTAGCGGTTAAGCCGCCGCCGCAGTACAGACAGGTAAGAGACGTTTTGCCACTGGGGATATCGTCAATACAAACCAAGGCGTTATCAGAACTAACGCCGAACTTCAGCCACATTCAATTCTTTCCTAAATACTTGGGGTTGCAGCCTCTTTTACCAGAGACTTTTTCCGGCACCCTCTTCTAGGGTAGCTAATGTCACAAGAATTGGTGGTAAAAAGAACCTACTGGGTATCACTCCACATCCTTGCTTTGTTGGTTCCCTACTGAGATGATATTGCTGACTTTATGACTTGTTGACAAGTTAACCAGTCAGCAAGCTGATGCCAAAAACCTATGATTGTAGCGCTCGCAAATCAAAAGGGGGGAGTCGCAAAAACCACCTCTACCATCTGCCTGGGCGGGTTGTTGCTAGAGAGCAGTTCCTGCTTAGTCATCGACCTAGACCCCCAAGCCAATCTCACCATCGGACTCGGTGTGGAAGTCCAGGACGGTCAACTGACCACCTATGACGTAATTACCGAGCAAGCGGACGTTCTGGAGGCAGTTATCCCCACCAAATCCGGACTCAGCTTGCTACCCTCTGACATTTCCCTAGCCAAAGGGGAAACCGAACTTCTCACAAAAGTTGGTAACTTTCTAATTCTTAAGGAGCGACTGGAGCCAGCTCTAGCCCAGTTCCAACACATTCTGATTGACTGCCCACCCAGCTTGGGATTGCTAACGGTCAACGCTTTATCGGCAGCAGATGCGATTTTAATTCCAGTGCAGTGCCAGTTTTTTGCCCTCAAAGGACTAGCCTCCCTACTAGAGACAATCCAAAGTATTCAGCGACGCCTCAACCCTAGTTTGAGGATTCTGGGAATTCTGCCGACGATGGCAGAGATGAACACCATCATGACTCAGGATGTCTTAGCCTCGTTGCAAAAACGATTTAAAGATATCCCAGTCTTTGACCCCGTGCCGAAGTCAGTCAAATTTGCTGAGTCGAATTTGGCAGGGGAACCCATCCACCACTATGCGTCGGAGCAAAAATTGGTGGCTCCCTACAAAGCGATCGCTACATATATAACAGGAGAACAAGGACGTGGCAAAAAGACGCGCTCGGCTAAACGATGAGAATGACCCGTTGTCTTCTACTGATAAAGTCTTGGCAGGGTTCGAGCAGTTGAGCCAGTCAGCCAGTCAACCCGATGACAAGTTAACAAGTCAGCAAGTTAGCTTGTCAACAAGCCAACCCGATGACAAGCTCACAAGCCAGCAAGTTAGCAAGACAACAAGTCAACCCGATGACAAGCTAACCAGTCAACAAGCCAACAAGTCAACCATCCGTAAGGCTACTTTCCAACTCAGTGAAGCTGTCTTGCAGCGATTAGACAAGTTCCACTTGCAGCTACAGTTGGAACTGGGTAAGGGTAGCGCTCCTTATAAAGAAGTGATTGTAGAAGAGGCTCTAGCTCGACTTCTGGAGCAAGCACAGGAAAATCCAGAAGAGCTAATCGCTGTGTTGCGCCTTCGACAGGAGAAGAGGAAATAAAATTGTCTTGCCCTGCCCATAGCTGACAACCCACCTATCTCGACTGGCTGAGGAGTTGAAGCGGAGACGATAGCAGAAGCGATCGCGCTAATTGTTCTAAATTGGTGTTTAGACTAAGGCGCTCTGACTCAGCAAGGGTCAAAAGTAGCGAACGTGCAACTCCGGGGCAATAGTAGACTGTATACTTTTACACAGTGTAAGAGCTGGAAACCCAATAGTTGCGTGGAAAATCCAAAAAACCGCCGTTTTTTCTCTCCTTATTGAGAATATACCCCGGTTTGTTGCTAATAAGAAGAGCAAGGGAGAACTATAGCAGTGTAAGTCAAGATAAAAGAAAGCTATTTATTCATCAGGGATAGCACCACCAAGCCTTTAAGATGCTGGAGTTCAACCAAGTTAATCGCCCGACCCCGCTTCCCGAACTAACTGCCCCCGAAATCGAGCAATACCTCGCCAGTGGTCTATTTCGTGGGATTGGAAAAAAGACTGCCGCGCTACTCGTCTCTCACTTTGGTGCAGACACCCTCAACGTCTTGGAACACTCCCCAGAACAACTGTTTCAAGTCCCTCGACTCCAAAGATACCGCATCGCTGCAATCACAGAGGCGATTAGGGACAGCTCATCAAACCCAATGCGAAGCGCGATTGCTTGGCTGTTAGGACTCTCTATACCCTTGGGGTTAACCTTGAAACTCTGCGAGCGCTACGGACACCAAACCGAATCGGTACTCAAAAGCAACCCTTATCGCATCATTGATGAAGTTGACGGGATTGGGTTTAAAACCGCCGACGCCTTAGCGCTAGCGATTGGCATTTCTCCTCATAGCGAACAGCGCTACTCTCAAGGTATTGTTCAAGTTTTAAAAGATGCGTTGAGTGAAGGACATTGTTTTGTCCCGTTTCCCCAATTACTGATGCGAGCGCTAGAACTGCTCTCTAGTTCTCACCATACCCCTGACCCTCTAGATGTACAAGCGGTCATTCAATCCTGCCTGACTAACCAAACCCTAGTAGAAGCCAACTCCAATGGCAGCATCTACTTGAAGAGAGTCTACCGTGCCGAACTCAACGTGGCTTTATTCGTTAAAGCGCAACTAGAGGGGCAACAGCAGCCTACTTTTTATCTCTCTCACTGGTTGCACCATAGGGAACAAGTTTCTCACACTGAACTCAGTCGCCTTTCAAAAGAACAACGAGAGGCTCTTTCTCTGGCTTGGACGCACCCGTTTAGTATTCTGACAGGCGGACCCGGACGAGGTAAGACTCACATCCTCAAATACTTGGTACAGTGGCTTTGTTCGCAAGGGGTAAAATTAGCACTCGCCGCGCCAACGGGTAAAGCGGCTGCCCGCATGAAAGAGGCTACCGGATACGAGGCGCAAACCATTCATCGCCTTTTACAGTGGGAGGGACACGGTCAGTCCTTCCGCTACAACCCGAACAATCCGTTACCGATTGACTGGTTGATTGTGGATGAATTTAGCATGGTTGATTTGTTCCTATTTCACTCCCTGCTGAAAGCTTTACAACCAACCACCAGACTCTTACTCGTCGGCGATTCTAACCAGCTTCCTAGCGTGGGAGCTGGGATGGTGCTGCGGGACTTGATACTATCGGAACTGATACCGACGACTCAATTGCAGACTATCTATCGGCAGGAACACGAAAGCCCAATTATTTACGCTGCCGAAGAGGTGCTTTCTGGGAAGGTGCCAATGCTGCATCAGTTTAATCAACCTTCCTCTTGGATGGATGTCGGGGACTGCTCCATGCTGTGCCGTTCTACTCCTAGCGATGTGGCAGATGCCATTGTTGATTTGGCGCTCCAGATGAAAGCCGATGACATCGATTTGAACCAACAGCTGATGGTGTTAGCGCCGCAAAAACAGGGAGCGGCTGGAGTCAAAGCTCTTAATGCTCGCTTGCAGCCCATCTTTAACCCCAAAAGGGATGGGGAACCAGAGGTGGTGACGGGAGAGGTGGTGTATCGAATTGGCGATAGGGTGATTCAGCTGGTGAATCGATACGATACGACTCCAGCGGTGATGAATGGAGAGAGTGGTTGGGTCGTGTTGGTGAATGCCAATCAGAAACAGGTGACGGTGGAATTTGAGGGGGGTGCGATTGTTGACTACTTTCCTGGTAACTTCGAGCAAATCATGCACGCTTACTGCCTAACCTGCCACAAGTCTCAAGGTAGTGAATTTCAATATGTGATTATGCCCCTAGTGCTATCCAACCGCAGGATGCTGACTCGTCAGTTACTTTACACGACGATGACACGGGCTTCTAGAACGTTTATTGCGGTGGGACAACCCGAGGCGCTCGAAGTAGCGGTGGCGACGGATAAACCGGCTCGCCGCTACACGCAGTTGAGCCAGTTTCTGCTGGCTCCAGAGGAAGATTTGACGGGTGCGATGAGGAGCTTGGCGGCATTAGGTGGGGTGAATCAGGGGAAACCCGGCTCGTTTGTGACGATTGCTAGCCGTTTGCGAGAGCGAAAGCTTGGGGCGACGAAAGGGCAGATGACTTCTATTGGCAGTTTGGCTCTGCGGTTCTATGAGGATAAGTTTGGACATCGCCCGTCGAAGCAACTGGAAGTTATGGAGGGAATGCGGTTTAAGACTTACCACTATGGAGTTGAGGCGGTGGACTTGATTGACCGGGCGATTGATGCTGTTTTGAAGTCATAAAGGGATGGAGCCGACATCCCTGTACGCCTTATGCAAGAGTACTTAATTGAGCCATTGCGATGTCGGTTTTTCCGGAAACAACTCGGCATTACTGGGGTAAATGATTTGGGTTGTCCCAAATAGACACTAAGTTATTTGGCACAGCAATTGGTTACGAATTTTCAAGAGTTTGAAGCTCCTAATTTTCAATAGGTTCAATTGGTACACCTAGAGCCGAGAGCTTAGCGTAATTTTCTGTTCGGATGATACTCAAACCCCGTTACCGTGATTTCTCAATCAACGAATCGCACGCCCATCTCCCCTGAAAAAAATCGCTCTCGTTACTGATCGGCTTACAGTCGAATTTCACCCTCTACTTTGCCGAAGTTAATCTTAGTTCCTGTTGCTAGGGTTACGCTATGACTTGGTTCTACATCTTTTTGAGTTTTCCCATCTGTCAAAGTAATTACCCACTTGACATCAGAGAGATTTTTGAGTCCCCAGAGACTAGGATTGGTTGGGTGTTGAGTTACCGCTGCAATC
>DATNPC010000097.1:0-3837 GCA_036703375.1 Allocoleopsis sp. | reverse complement strand
TTTGGTTGCGGCGACTGCCTTGGCATTTGTGGGATTTATGCGATCGCTATTTGAAAGCGGAAACCGCTCTTAGCGTCCCCGTCTACGAACGAGTAGAGCAATTAGTATTACCGCACACCCAAGTCAGAATCTTAGCGATTCTCGGTAATAGTACAGGCATTAATACCCAAGCCGATCGCCTGTTGCTCGAACAGTTACCGGATGCCCAAGTGAGCTTTTTGGTAGAACCGGAACGCCAACAACTCACGGAAGAACTTTGGCAGCAAGAGTGGGATATTCTCTTTTTTGCCGGTCATAGTTCGAGTCAATCAGATGGTGAAACGGGTCGAATTTATATTAATCAAACCGATAGTTTAACCATCGAGCAGTTAAAGTATGCCTTAAGAAAAGCCGTCAAACGAGGCTTAAAAATTGCTATTTTTAATTCCTGTGATGGGTTGGGATTGGCACGCAACCTAGCAGATTTACAAATCCCCCAGGTTGTGGTAATGAGAGAACCCGTGCCTGACCGGGTTTCCCAAGAATTTTTAAAGTACTTTTTACAGACCTTTTCTTGCGGAGAACCGTTTTATCTAGCAATCCGGGAAGCAAGAGAGCGGTTGCAAGGATTGGAAGATCGATTTCCTTGTGCGACTTGGCTACCAGTGATTTTCCAAAATCCCGCTGTAGTGCCACCAACTTGGCAAGGGTTGAGGGGTAATCTCCGACAGGATACTCTGACTGACTCTAGGGCTGAGAACTCTGTTGATACCCCACACATCTCCTATGCCCAGAAGGCGCAACCACTAAAGCGTAAAATCCTCAGCCATCAACGCAAGCTTGCCAGAGTATTCGCTACCAGTGTAGTCGTTACGTCCTTGTTAGTCGGAGTGCGCCAACTCGGAATCTTTCAACCCCTGGAGTTAAAGGCATTCGACCAGCTGATGCGATCTAAACCTGCTGAACTACCGGATTCGCGTCTTTTAGTGGTTGAAGTTACCGAATCGGATATTCAAGCCCAGAAAAATGAACTCAGACCAGGGACATCGCTTTCCGACGCCAGTCTGGCACGGCTATTGCAGATTTTAGAGTCTTATCACCCTCGTGCGATCGGCTTGGATATTTATCGAGATTTCCCGGTGAGCAAAGAGTATCCCGACTTGGCAAAGCAGATGCAGCAAAGCGATCGCTTCTTTACCATCTGCCAAATTAGCGAACCAAAAACTAACTACCCTGGTATTGCGCCGCCACCAGAAATTCCGGTAGACCGCCAAGGCTTTAGTACCTTTGTCCCCGATCCCGATGGTGTTGTGCGCCGTCATTTAATCGCAATGACGCCACCTGCCACCTCTCCTTGTACTCCCCATCGCGCATTTAGCACCCAGCTAGCCATCCGCTATCTCAAAGAACAAGGCATCTCACCCAAAACGACAACGGATGGGTACTTACAGCTGGGTTCTACAGTCTTTAAACGCTTGCAGTTTCAGGTTGGCGGTTACCGTAATATCGATCTATGGGGCCATCAAGTGCTACTGAATTATCGTTCCTACCGCTCTCCCCAAGAGTTCGTTGAGCGAGTCACGCTCGCTCAAGTTCTGAGCGGTCAGCTCGATCCTAATGCTGTCAAAGACAAGATTATTCTCATTGGCGTTACAGCTCCTAGCCGTAACGATTATTTTGCTACTCCCTACAGTCGGGGCAACAAGGATATGCCAGGGGTTATCTTGCACGCGCAAATGGTTAGCCAGATTCTCAGTGCGGTTTTAGACCATCGGCCCCTGTTGTGGGTTGGGACTGAGTGGGGTGAGGTGCTTTGGATCTGGAGCTGGTCGTTCTTCGGCGGTTTGCTGTTCTGCTGCTTTCGAGCTTGGTTGCGTTTGGCGCTGGTGGCAATCGCCCTCTTCATCTTGTACGGGCTTTGTTGCAATCTTTTAATACGAGGGGGTTGGGTTCCGCTCATTCCATCAGCACTGGCTCTTGTCTCTACTGGTATTTGCGCGATCGCCTATAGCGAATTCCAAACTCAACGACAGCAGTCTACATTAGCTTTAAAAAAATTATGATTTACAGCAAGTTACTTCAAACCCGAAAACTGTTCCTCATCGCATTGACCCTCGTAGGGAGTTATTGGCTACCTCTGCCAAATAGCAATCTACAAGCGCAAGTTCAATCGAAATCCCCGAAGCCTGCCAACTATCACCTCAATGGACAACGGCCTCAGCCTCAAGGCAAACAGGCAGATGCCGGTAGACCCGAATCTCCCCCTGGTAGTCATCCACAAGGCGGGGGAACGCGAGGTGGGTGTCCGCGAGTCGAAAAGCCGATTACTGCCTTAGTGCCAACGAGTAGCGATCGCTCAACATCTGGGAACAGCCAAAGCCTCCGCGCCACCACCAAAGCAACTTCCACCTCAACGATCGGTTTAACCACCGCTAAGCATCCAACGTTTTGGTTGTATGTTCCTTATTCGTTCTCATCTCCACGGCGTATCGAATTTGCCCTAAAAGATGAAAAAGGTAAACCGATTTATCAGACCTCGTTTCTAGAGTCGAAAATTTCTCCCGGTATCGTCGGCTTCGAGCTGCCGTCCGCCGCCCCCGCTTTGGACGTGAACAAGGTGTATGGTTGGCAGTTCTCTATGTCTTGCAAACCTGAGAAGCCGGATGTGGTTGAAGACTTTGCTGTTGAGGGCGCAACTGTTCAAGGTTCGATTCACCGAATTAAGCCAAATTCAGCCCTCACCGAGCAGTTGGATCGAGCCACCCCTGAGGAGCGTGTTGCTCTCTACGCTAAAGCTGGCATTTGGTACGATGCTGTAACGGCTCTCGCCCAACTCCGTCGCCAAAACCCGAACGATGCCAAATTGAGGGAGGAGTGGGTGCAGTTGTTGCAAGAGGTTGACTTAGGTGCGATCGCGAACGAACCCATTGTCTCCGTATTGACACCCAAAACCTGATAGTCGCAAGTGTTATACCGATAGGGACGAGTGGCTGTTCGCCCCTATCGGTTGCTTAATCCAGGAAACATTGTCGCTGTAATGCTTGTTCTAGCAAAGCCTGATAATCGCGATCGCTAATCGTACAAGCCCCAAAGCGCTCTAAGTGGGGGTTCATCATCTGAGCATCAAACAGCATAAACCCTCGTTCTCGCAGCCGTTCCACCAATTTGACCATAGCGACTTTGGAACCATCAGGAATTCGGTAGAACATGGATTCGCCGATAAACGCTCCACCGATCGCAATTCCTACAATTCCTCCCGCTAGTTGGTCGTCCTGCCAGGTTTCAAAGCTGTAGGCCCAACCCGCCTTATACAGTGCAAAATAAATCTCTTGCAGTTCGCTAGAAATCCAGGTGGTTTCCCTATCCGCACAACCTGCAACTACGCCCTTAAAGTCTCGGTTAATGGCGATGCTGAAGCGGTCTTGATTAAGAATGCGGCGCAGCGATTTGGGATAGCGAAAGCGATCGTCTAAGGGTACGATCGCTCGTTTGCGGCTAGTGTACCAACCTAACGCCCCAGTTTCATCTGACATCAGGAAGTAGCCTTGGGCATATCCCTGAATCAGGGAAGGAATGTCAAATCTCATGAACAGAGCTTGTGTTGGAGCCACTTTTGTGTATCATTCATCAGTGCTATTGAGCGAATCAAAAAACGAACTCCATTGGGAATCTAGGCTTGCGCCATAAACTGAGTGTTAGTACAGTTGTGGCAATTGATTGACACTCCCCTGCCTAAAGGCGAGGGGATTCTTGGTTCACAGACTCGCCGTTAAACGACAGGATTGCTCCAACCGCCCAAGAAGGCAAATCTCCCCAAGCGTAGGTTCCCGTGTGCCCCACGGTACTTAGCGCTAATTT
>DATNPC010000096.1:0-10451 GCA_036703375.1 Allocoleopsis sp. | reverse complement strand
AATTGCAGCGTTTGCGCTTAGAGTCTGCTGATTAAGCTTTCTTAGATGAGTTAACGCGATTAATTAAAAACTCTTCAACTCTTCTAGAGTACAGGATAGACGCGGATGTTCGGGGTCAGTTAAATCCAGTTTGTCCCAAGGAACCTTGTACCCGCCTTGAATTTTTCGCGCTCCCATCAGGCGTAAAATTGCTAAGCCAATTGTCCAAGCTGATAGCCGTTCTAATAAAGCTGAAGTTCCAATCAGATAGTCCTGAATGACCCATTCATCACCCTGTTGCTCAGCTCGTACCTCCTCAATCCGTCCGACTGGACTACCCGTTGAATCTACGACTTGTTTACTGAGGAGTAATTCCAGATGAATTTCTTGGGTTGTCATTGTTTTTTCCTAAAGGGTGCCAATTAATTGCGATCGAGATATGCGATCGCTATAGGTTAAGCCGCTCAAATATACATATAGCTTCCTTCTGCCCTTATCGGTCTATTCCTCAAGATTGATTCAGGAAATAAATATTCTACCTGAAGTAGAATAGAGAAGAGGGGTTGATTACCTCAATATTAAATGAAATAAAGGTTTTGTTCGTGCTGTTGTAAGCCCTCTAAGGAGTATTGACTTTGGTTTTAGGTTTGAGGCAATACAAACACTGTTTTTACAACAGCAGAGGTTCATAAACCCCACTATAAAATCGCCTTCCATAACACAGGGTGACCGGAGACGATGAAGGTAACTTATTCAGAGGATCGAAAATTTTCACGTCCACTAGCGCTACTGCTGTCAGGTTTACTGGGCGTTCCCTTTTTTACTGGTATAGCCATGCAACGGAGTATGGCTGTACCATCACCCATAGACAATACAAGCGCGATCGCACAAGCTACTACTAATCGCCAACCCCAGAATAGGAGGGGATTAACAAACACACAAAAAGTTGCGATTTTGGCTGGAGCTGCTGCACTTTACTATCTTTACCAAAAGCATAGAAACCGCCAAGGGAATGGAGCCCAGGGGCAGTACTATCTTTCCAAAAATGGACGTGTCTACTACCGCGATGCCCAGCATCAGGTTCACTGGGTAACGCCACCACCAGGAGGCATTCGAGTTCCCGAGGAAGAGGCGCAACAGTACCGCGACTTCCAGGGCTACAACGGCAGAACTACAGGTCGCGATCTGACAAACTTAGCGAACGACCCAAGCCTAGCCCATTAACCGTTGCTTAGACGACTCGACACCTAGGCAAAGGATGACTTATCAACTAAACAAGGAGATCGATCATGGTAGATGGATTTTTTCGACAAGTAAAAGATGCCATCCTGGGACAGGAGAGCGATGCTGAATCCGATCGCGAAGTACGTCCAGCTAGCGAAGACCCCTACGGCGATCCCGGCGAAGTACGTCCAGCTAGCGAAGACCCCTATGGCGACCCCGGTGAGTCTGGTGCCTATGGCGATGTCCGCCCTGCCAGCGAAGACCCCTATGGCGACCCTGGACAATATGGTGCCTATGGCGATGTCCGTCCAGCCAGCGAAGACCCCTATGGCGACCCCGCAGATCAGGACTATCGGGCCTAACGCAAACGTATTGTTCTAGGCGATCGTTCAATGTAGCAGAGCATCATAAGCTCGCACTCAAGACAGAATAGCAAAACAGGCAGTAGCGTCATCAACTACTGCCTTTTGTCATGCCTAATTGGATTGAGGTGGCTATCTTGCCCACATCCCGCAGGTAGCGATTCCAAACGTCTGTATCTTTGGATACAGACTGAAGTTAATACTAGATGACTCTTTGGATGGACGAATGTAAAAAATCGTGAAGTTACCTTGGTATAAGTAGCTTCAATCAATATGCCTCTCAATTCTTTGAATTTAGCAACCTATTCTATTTCAAAAAAAATTAAGTAATAGCCAGTTGAGTCTGCGAGATGGCATAGAAGCTCCAAACATTTTAATCCGAAGTCTGAGAGAACACTAATGAACGAGCAACAGAATAATCACTCATTCAAAAAGATTGCCAGTCTCATCGGGATTGCTAGCGTTAGTCTCCTGCTTGGAGTACCCGCCTTGGCACAAACGAGTACTAATAATAATAGCTGCGGGGGTTACGAAGGTAATGCAACCACTGGTGGCGGATACTTTTGTGGAATAGACCACATGAATAATAACCGCCCCACCGCTCGCAACTACGATACAACAAATCAGCGCTCTACTAGCGGTAATGCCCTTCCGGAAAGTGGAAGAAATACTACTGGTGAAGGCTATCCAGGCAACGGACAGTCTACTGAGAACAATTCTCGCTCCAGCACAAGGACTCAGGACTCGACGACCAACAGCACAAATCGGCAATCTACTGACGATAGCGCGCCCTCACGAGATGATTCTAGAGCTAATCCAACACAGCGTAAACCTAGTGATGATAGGTATGACCCAATGAATAACCAGCCAGCGAATGGTGGTGGTTCCAACATGATGGATCAATCGGGTGGCAGCAGTTCCGGTAGCGGAAATCGCTAAATAACTTGCTAAGGCACTTCTAGAAGAAAGTTACCTATACACCATAGAAGGGACACGGCAATGCCGCGTCCCTTCATTGCAATTGGGAACTGCTATATCTTATCTCTATATCTTCTCTATTTATTTACTCTTATTATCTCTCTTTAAATATTCCGATTAGATGATGATTCAAAGCTAATTAGAATTTGCAATTATCAGATAATTCATGTATCTAATAAAACAAAATATGTTTATAAGAGATAGGTCTTTTGGAAGAGTTGCCTTAAAAGCCAATAAACTTATAGTTTAGGTGATTGTCTTCTGCTCAAAAAGAATCTCAATCAAATTAATCGATTTATCTCAAGATTTAAGACGTGATTTCGCTTAAATGTATGAGATTAAATTGGAATAGTAAAGTCGAAAAATATCAGGATCTAAAAGGAGATAGGAATGAACATAGAGAATAGCAGAAAACTATCAATCAAAAAGTTGGTGAGCCTAGTAGGAGTTGCTGGTGCTAGTGTCTTACTGAGTTTTCCAGCACTAGCTCAGGTTACACCAAGTGGTGGGCAATACAACACAGATGGTGGCTCCTCTACTGGCACTGGACAGTACAATACGGGCGGTTCCTCGACCGGAACTGGACAGTACAACACGGGCGGTTCCTCTACTGGCACTGGACAGTACAACACGGGCGGTTCTTCGACCGGAACTGGACAGTACGATACGGGCGGTTCCTCGACCGGAACTGGACAGTACAATACGGGCGGTTCTTCGACCGGAACTGGACAGTACAATACGGGCGGCTCATCCACTGGCACTGGACAGTACAACACAGGAGGCTCTTCTACAGGTGGTGCGAGTGGTACTGGTCAGGGTGTCCAAGGTTTGTGGTAATTTCCCAGGCAGTTTTCTTCTTCTACCTTACGAGTAGAAATCCTGCCAAAGTCGCAAATTTGGATGACTAGTACGCCCTTAGTATCAGAGTTTTTTGATGTAGGGCAGGCAGTGAAAAATGCATCATAATTCAGCAATATGATTGATATATACTGCCTGCTCTACTACTTCCAGATCTTAATTAAATATATAAGTTAATCTTTTGATGATGTGCTGGAGTGATTAGCTAAAAACCTAGTTTAAAGATGATAAGAAAGTCTCTAACTTGGGCTACATTGATATTAACAGTTGGTGTTTGTTATAGCCCTCAAGCTTTATGGGCAGCTGAAAAAAATCAACCTTTAGTAATTCCCAATCCTTCTTCAGATTTAATTACTCAACCCTTACGTTTAGAGATTAGTCTCAGTCGCCGTAAGGTAACTCTTTATTACGAAAACACACCCGTTAAAAGTTACCCAATTGCAGTAGGTCGTAAAGGCTGGGAAACACCAACTGGTCATTTCCAGGTGATGCAGATGATTCAAAATCCTCGATGGATACACCCTTTTACCGGTGAAGCTATTCCAGGAGGTTCTGCTGAAAATCCGCTAGGTCGGTACTGGATTGGATTTTGGACAAATGGTAAGGATTGGGTGGGTTTGCATGGTACACCTAATCCTGAGTCAGTGGGGAAAGCTGTATCTCATGGTTGTATTCGGATGTACAACAAAGATGTTGAGGAATTATTTCATCAAGTTACAGTAGGAACCCCCGTCGTGGTAGTACCTTAGAAGAGTTTTATGTCCAAGTTAACTGATTCCTTCACTACGCCCCTGGAATCTTACTAATGATGTGTTCGCGAACCCATTTTTCGTAGTCTAGTGCTGGTGTTGCTTCTGCTTCGAGATCGACTTCGACATCAATGCCAACGTCACGAACTTTTGACCACTCAATGCGAAACGATTCACCGCGCTTGGCACCCCACTTACTCATCTGTGCGGCTACCCAACGCTGCCATCCAGGATGCAACCGTCGGGCAAGGGTCGGTATACCGACTTCGATGTAAGCTAATCGAGGTGGTTTTCCGTCGTGTAACTCGATGACAATTCCATCGGCTTTGCCCATCTTACGTTGATTGCGATCGACGATTTGATTGTCGAGAACATCACGAATTAGATCCATGTCAGCCTCCAAGAAATTCTAGGGGAATTGCCACGATCGCTAAAATAAAGGCTAATGCGATCGAAAAAATGACCACAGCATTACTAATCCAACCATTGCGATGCTTGCCAACGTAAGATTCATCATTCATTAAGACGAGAAAAGGGATAATCACAGGCGGCAAAATCAGTGTTGTGATTGCCATCGAGAAGAGTGTCAGTTGTAAGGGGTCAATCCCAAACACCATCAGCAGCGAGGCAAGAAAGACAAACGCGGTATAGACTAAGCTAAACCGTGCGGCTTCCTTTGGCTTCACGTTTTCGCCCCAATTCCACCCCAAAGCTTGAGCCACAATATAGGCAGTATCTAATGTCACTTCCAGTGACGCACCAAAGCAGGCAATACCTAGTGACGCCGCAAACAGCACGAATCCCCAGTAGCCCAAGGACTGTGTCAACATCAGCGCTGCCTGTTCGTAGCTATCAACCTGAATACCCTTAGGATGAAGCACCAGCGCCGCCACAATCAGCACGCCCAAGGAAACAATACTGCCAAAACCCATACCTAAACCGGCAACACCGCGATTAACTCCAATATGATCTTCATCCCACTCATCTTCTACTGCACCTGATGAGTAGAAGTAAAACAGATAAGGGCTAATCAATGCCCCCAGAATACTAACAGCAATAAATAAATAATGTGCTGTGTCCTGTTTGGGCAGAGTTGGCAATAAACCCGTGCCAAGTTTTGTTAAAGATGGATGAAGCTTAAAGGTAGCAAAAACGAAAACTAGTGTAACAAGCCCCAGGAATGAGATGCCATTTTCAATAATGCTGAAGTTACCTTTCCAAATGAGCAACCAGATGGCAAAGGCAACCGGTAAAGCCCACCATTGAAAGCTAATACCTGTGACTAGTTGTAAGGCAATACAAACACCACCAATTTCTGCACCGAGCACCAGAAAATCAATAAAAATTTCTGCCACTAGGGGGATAACATAAAAATTGAAACCGAATCGTTCGCGCACTGCTGAGGCTAGTGTATGCTTACTAACTGCCGCTAACCGTCCGGACATTTCGACTAGGAAAATGACGCAAATTGTTCCTAAAACAATCGCCCAAATTAAATGAAAACCAAAAGTCGAACCCGCTTCTGCGGCTGTTGCAATCGCGCCTACATCTAAAAATCCACCGATACTCGTAATAATGCCCAGAGCAATCTCAAAGATTTTATTCATGACTGCCTACCTTCTGAATCAGCTAACTTATCGATTGGTTGTACTTCTGTCGATAGTTGCTGCATCTGCTGGGCTAGGAAAGCGCGATCGTTTCGTTCAACTGCCTTTGACATCTGAGCGACTGTATCTTCGATTTGTTTTAGTTGCTGTAAAACTTGCGGATGCTGCTGTGTAGCGTCTATCTTCGCGAACTTCTCTGCTTCTTTTTGGAGTTTTTCGTGTGTTTGGGAGAGCGTATGTTTAGCATATGAGGTGGGTACATTACCCCGTATCCAAGCATCCCCAACCATTTGAGCTGTATGAGTCCAAGAAGAGATCGTTACTACTTCTTTGACAACTTTATCTGTGGAGGATTGACTACTACAGGCTGTTAATAAGGTAAAGAATAATAAAGAACTACCTATACGTATCCTTGGCATAGGTTCTATCCGTTCCTTGCAGCATCTTACACCTCATTTTCACATTTCAATAGTTGGTATCGATATATACCTTACGAGAGATTTAAGTAAAAACCGACCTTGCGGTATCAAATAGAACTAGGAAACATCTGGTCACGAACCATCACCGCGCGATCGGGGAAGTCGGTAAAGACACCATCGATACCTAATTGAAAAAACTGCTCGTATTCGGCTTGAGGATTTCCATTATAGTCAGGTGCAAGATACTGCTCTTCGTTACGAAATGTCCAAGCATGCACTACTAAATCAGTTGCATGAGCATCATCGATTAAAGCAGTAGCGGATTGCAGTTTTTTGTCCAGACCTACAGGTACGATCAAATGCTTATAGGGACCAATGCCATCAGCATATTCAGAAATTTTGGCTAATTCTTTAGGAGCAGTGAGATCAGCATAAGTACGAGAGTCGCCTTTCACTACAAAATCATAAGGTTGTTTATCTCCTTCCCCCAACAACTGAACTAAAGGTAAATCAGTCATTTGCCTGAGACGTTTAAGATTTTCCACTTCAAAGGACTGAATAAAGACAGGGTCGTTTTGGTTTGTCAAGCCATCAGCTTTGAGTAGTGCAACTAAAGGCAGTTCTAGAGCGAGATTAATAGATTGGGAGTAAGAAGGATGCTTAGTTTCTGGATAAATTCCAATCGTGCGTCCTGTCTCAGCACTCTTTCGTTTCGCTAGCTCGATGACCTCTTGCAACGTAGGAATTTCAAATTGACCATCGAAGGAATGATTCCGGAAAGGCAATCGCTCTTTAGCGCGAAGCGTCTTGATTTCTTCCAAGGTGAAGTCTTCAGTAAACCAACCTGTCACTGCTTTACCATCAATGAGTTTCGTTGTCTTACGGTTGGCAAATTCTGTCCTGTTACTCACATCAGTTGTCTCGGAAATATTATTTTCATGACGAACGACGAGAATTCCATCTTTGGTAGAGACAACATCAGGCTCTATATAATCCGCCCCCATCTCGATTGCTAACTCATAGGAAGCGAGCGTGTGTTCTGGACGGTAGCCGCAGGCTCCTCGATGTCCAATGATCAGGGGATAGTTGTTACTAGTAACAGCCATATGAAATATTTTTATTCTGCGGCAACTGATTCAAAATAACCAATAAAACTCTCTCTTCCCTCTCTGCGTTCTCTATGAACTCTGCGGTTCATTATCGTTCACAATTCACTTAGAACCCTAGAGAGACATTAGCGATCGCATCCCTGCAAAAACCAGCAACGATATCATGGCAAAAGAACCCCCAACCGCCATGTCAAGCCTGATGAACGCCGATCGCATTCCAACCCCCGAACCCACCTTACCCACAGTCCAACGCCCCGAACTACTTGCCCCAGCAGGCCATTGGGACTGTGCCAAAGCAGCCGTGGAAAATGGAGCTGATGCGATCTACTTTGGTTTGGAGCGGTTTAATGCGCGGATGCGAGCGCAAAACATCACCGAGGCAGAATTGCCCCATTTGATGGAATACTTGCACCGCCGAGGCGTTAAGGGCTATGTCACCCTCAACACCTTAGTCTTTCCTCAAGAACTAGCAGAGGCTCAACAGTATCTCCGCACGATTATTGCCGCCGGTGTGGATGCCGTAATTGTTCAGGATGTAGGGATTTGCCGCCTCATTCGCCATCTGTCACCCGACTTTCCCATCCATGCTTCCACTCAGATGACCATTACCAGTGCCACGGGCGTAGAATTTGCCAAGTCGCTAGGTTGCCAGTTGGTTGTCCTTGCCCGCGAATGTTCGCTCAAGGAAATCAATAAAATACAGCGTCAGCTTGAGGAACGGAATGTTTCGCTACCCCTGGAAGTCTTCGTTCACGGTGCGTTGTGCGTTGCCTATTCCGGTCAGTGTTTGACGAGTGAAGCGTTGGGAGGGCGTTCTGCTAATCGAGGCGAATGCGCTCAAGCTTGCCGCATGCCCTACGAACTTATCGCTGATGGGAAAGCGGTGGATTTGGGGAACCGCAAATACTTACTCAGTCCTCAAGATTTGGCCGGATTAGAGGTGCTGCCCGAGTTGGTCAAGGCTGGGGTAAGTTGTCTAAAAATAGAAGGTCGCTTGAAAACGCCAGAGTACGTAGCTAACGTGACTCGCGTTTATCGAGAAGCCTTAGATCGCGCGATCGCAGATTTGGTACAAGCTCATACTTCAACCTCGATCCCCCCTAGTCCCCCTTCAAAAGGCTACGGTGTACACACATCTCCAGATCGACCTCAAAATCCTGCATTTAGCCCCCCTAGCCCCCCAACTTTGGGGGGAACCGGAAGTTCAAAGTCCCCCAGAATTGGGGGATTTAGGGGGCGAGAAACACTTGTGTGTACACCGCAGCCTTCAAAAGGGGGGAACAGTAAAGAAGATTTCAGCAACCCGTCTCCAGTTCCAGACGCCGAACGCTACAACTTAGAGATGGCATTCTCTCGCGGCCTGTATACGGGTTGGTTTCGCGGAATTAACAATCAAGAACTCGTTCACGCCCGGTTTGGGAAAAAGCGTGGCGTTTACCTGGGCGAAGTTACCCGCATCCGCAACGAACAGGTAACGGTACGGCTGCAAGCGCCAGTGAAGCCCGGAGACGGAATTGTCTTCGATCGCGATCGACCAGACACAAAAGAAGAAGGGGGTCGAGTCTATGGGGTAGAACAACGCGGCCAGGATGCCGTTCTCACCTTTGGACGGCGCGATGTCAACCTGCGACGGGTACAAGTGGGGGATAAGGTGTGGAAGACTAGCGATCCAGAACTCGATCGCCAACTCCGTCAGACTTTTGCGGGAGAAATCCCTCAATTTCAGCGTCCGATTCACTTCGAGGTTTATGGAGAAGCCAGCCAGTCTCTAACTGCGATCGCTCGTGACGAGCTCGGTCATGTCGTCCAAGTCGAGTCCTCAATGCCCTTAGCTGAGGCGCACACCAAACCCCTGACAACTGAGCGTTTACAAGAACAGTTCGGTCGTCTGGGCAATACTCCCTTCTGTTTGGGTTCGTTATGCGATCGCATTAGCGGTGCCGTGATGGTACCTGTAAGTGAGTTAAACCGTATGCGACGGGAAATTGTGGCAGAGTTGGAGGAATTGCGATCGCAGCCCAAACGCTGGCAACTGCGTTCTGACGTTTCTCTCCAAGATTTACTCCCAAATCCCCACTCCCCAACCTCAACTCCCCGTTCCCCATCCCTGATTGTCTTAGTGCGAAACCTGAAGCAACTACAAGCCGCACTCGAAGCAGGAATCGAGACGCTTTACTGTGAATTTGAAGACCCGCGTGCCTATCGCGAAGCCGTACAACTGGTACGGCAAAGGAGTCAGAAAACCCATTCCCAATTCCCCATTCCCCATGACCCAACGATCTGGGTTGCACCACCTCGGATAATGAAACCGGGAGAGAACTATATCTTGCAGCAAGTGCGTTCCTGCGAAGCAGATGGCTATCTAGTACGGAACTACGACCATCTTCAGTTCTTTGCCGCCGAGCGCTGTATTGGGGACTTTTCCCTGAATGTTGCCAATCCCTTAACAGCAGACTACTTTAAGCAGCAATTTGGATTGGAGCGGCTTACGGCATCTTACGACCTCAACATTAACCAACTCGAAGACCTGCTCGCCAGTTGTCCACCCCACTGGTTCGAGGTGACGATTCATCAGCATATGCCCATGTTTCACATGGAGCATTGCGTATTCTGTGCCTTCCTCTCTACAGGGACAGATTACAGGAACTGCGGTCGTCCCTGCGAGAAACACGAAGTGAAATTAAAAGATCGGGTTGGCACCGAACACATCCTACAGGCAGATGCGGGCTGTCGGAACACGGTATTTAATGGCACGGCTCAAACTGGAGCAGAGTACGTGCAACGTCTAATAGAACTGGGCGTGCGTGACTTCCGGATTGAGTTTGTCAACGAGACGCCGAACCAAGTCACTCAAACTATTCATCGTTACCGCCAACTGCTACAAGGGGAAATTACAGGTTCCCAGCTTTGGCGAGAACTGAAGCTGCAAAATCAGCTTGGCGTGACTCGCGGCCCTTTAGGAGTACCGACGCCCGTCATGCACTGACAGGACTTACGCAAAAAGTCTCCCCAGCCCCCAACTTTGGGGGAGTTAGGAGGGTTAATCGAAGGTTATTGCGTGTAATCAGTGACCAGTACACGAGATTACTACTTATTGGTCGTGCTTTTGGTACTCGATTTGCCTGAAAATAAAACGGATGATGACAATCTTCTAACCCCTTCCAGC
>DATNPC010000095.1:0-2632 GCA_036703375.1 Allocoleopsis sp. | reverse complement strand
AGAACCGCCTTGGAGATCGGACGTGGTGTAACCTCCCCATCCTCCAAATGTAAAGCGCGGTGTCACCCGCCATTCCAAACCGACACCAAAAGCATTGGTTTGCAGTGGAGCTCTCAGGAATCCTTGGTCGTTAATTGTCTGAACCGCTAAGACGTCGTCTCCAACCCCAGTAAATAAGTTACCTGAGGGCGAGTAGGAATTGATGTATTGGAACGAGAGATCGATGTTATCGGTAGGAGACACGACCAGTTGTGCTCCAGCACTAGTGGTTCCTTCCTCTCCACCAAACAGACCACCAAATTGAGGATCGTTGGCTCCGTTGACAGAGTATACGCCTTGCAAGCTAAAGCGCGTGGCGAGTTGCCAGTCAAAGCCGATGCCAGCGCCAGAGCCTGGGAAGGCACCACCACCAATGTTGATAATCGGGTTACGCTGGGCAAAGCGAGAAAGCGGACCAAATCCCGCACTTTCTACACGATTGACTCCCCGAAAAACGTTAACGGGGTTGACTCCCACGGGACCAAAAATCAGAGCGAATTTACTGCCAATCAACTGGCGGAAGTTGAGATCGCTCAGTTGTAGATCGTTGTTCGTATCTCCTTCAAACCCCAGGTTCACGTAGCGATCTAAATAGCTTCCAGAGCCACTCCTACCACTCCCTGCTTGCAGTCCAGTCAGCAAGAGACTGCGGGGGCTGAACTGAGTGAACAAACTCAACTGAACGTTGCTAATAACATTGACGTTGTTGGAGGTGTCTGTAAAGCGGTCTAAGAAGAAATCAAAGCTATTTTGATTGTGACCTTGAAGTCCAACGATCGCTTGCCCAAACAGCTTGGTTGTGGTAGAAAACTGGTGGCTTTCCAGCGACGCTGTGCGACCTTCCAAATTGTCTACTCGACCCTTTAACGCCGTGAGTTCTGATTGGAACTCATTGACTAAGCGTTGCAGTTTCTCTAAGTCTGACCGAGGGACGCGATCGCTTCCAGCACCAGCTATCAAGCGCTCGATCTGCTGCAAACAGGAATTCAAACCTGCTGCAAATTCATAGCGCGTCATCGCCCGATTTCCTCGGAACGTACCATCGGGATAACCCGCTATACAGCCGTAGCGTTCCACGAGATTTCGCAGGGCTTCGTAAGCCCAGTCACCCGGAGAAACGTCAGATAACTGAGACACGTTGGTCACTTGATCCATTGGCTCGGGTGCTTCGGTGGAATCGAGGGAGTCCACGGGCGCTACCTCAGGAGATGCTGACTCGCCTGCATCTAGCTCAGTTGGCACGGCTTGAGCTTCAAGGCGAGGCGGTTTCACCACATCTTTGACATTCGCTTCCTCCACTGAAGGCGTCGAGTCAGTCGTGATTTTTAGCTCAGACTGCCGAATCCCTAACTGGGCTTGAGGATGACTGGGTGTAGCTATAGCGACTTGGGGTGTTTCGCTGACAGTGTTTCCACTCGATGCGGGAGCTACCGACTCATCAGTCGGCTTTGCCAGATCTGCCACTGTTGGCTGGCTGGCTGTTGGGCTGGCATCAGCGTCCTTGGCTAGTGTGGATACATCTGTCGCTTTGGGCAATTCCTCGGCTGAGGACTCAACTGGTGTAGCCGTGAGGGTTGGGTTGAGTTCTGATGCAGCTTGAGCCGGTGAAAAATTAGCAGCTAAGCAACCCAGAGTAGCAGAGAGCAAGACAGACGAAGCTGCCTTTTCGATGGGTAGACGGGATTTCACGGTGTGTTACTCCTCAAAACACCATAATCGGGTTTGATTCTAACTGAGATTTGATACTAAGTGTCAAATCGGGTTTATTTGTTAACTGAAGTAATTTTCCTCCTGTTATCAACCGGTATTCGACTAGTTAATATTTATTTTCCAACTGTGCAACAATCTTTTAACTCTAGATCGTTCACCTTTTCAGTGACCAGTGAATAAAAAAGAGCTCCCCTTGATTTAGTAATTTTAAAAAAATACCTCCATGAGGGGTTGACTTATTCGGTCAAGTCAGCATCGGGTTGGAGGAGAGCGATCGCCAATCGCACGGCTTGTCCCAGGAGTGAGAAACGAGCTGCCTCAGACGCGGTTTTTTCCCACTGCAACAACTGATTGATAAATAATTCGTCGGTTTTGGCACGCTCGATCATGGCCTGACTAATCACTTTCTTCTGAATTTCTTCAGTTAAAAGGTTCTGTTGCTGTAAAAATTTCAGTCGTGGCTGCACGTTCTTCACTAACAGCTCTGGGGGTTGGGACAGAATGATTTTTTGAATTTGATTTAGGATCGCTCGATAGTTCTGCTGTCGGCGAGCGGCTATCGAGCCAGAGGCTGGTGAAGCAATGGGCGATGGCCCTGAAAGCTTTTTTGGGGAATCTGGTTTTTCTCCAATTTTTAGTAACTTCAAGATGCTTTGACGTTGAGCAGCGAAACGCCTCAATAATTCTGGATAGAGTTCCAAAATCCGTTGACTGAGTAGTTTTGTATTGACTAACCGATTGACCGATAATCGCAGAACATATTGTTTTCCTGTAACTTGATACGATTTGAGCATCAATTGCAGATCGGGACACTCCAGTTGCACTTGAGCGATCGCAAAAACCAGTACCTCCCAGTTCGGGGCATCTTGAAATCGAACTTCTA
>DATNPC010000094.1:0-28612 GCA_036703375.1 Allocoleopsis sp. | reverse complement strand
GTTCCTGCTGTTGTTTCTTGTGCAGTTCGCTCTGCTGCTGCAATTCTTTCTGTTGCCTAGAGAGAAAGTCTCTGATGTCTTGGAAATTTTCCAAGTCCTCCAGGTCTAAGTTTTGCGCTGACTTAATTTCAAGATGCCCGTTGAGGAAAGCTCTCAACAGGTTGCCTCTTGAGTGACTGAACAAAGAAATCTGATTTAGCTCCGGCTGGTACTGGAGCCAGTAGTTTTTTCCCGTCACTTGCTCTCTCCCCTCTAGTTCTTGGGCTTTCCCTTGAGCCTTCATATAGTGGAAGTAATCGATCGCTAAAGGTACAATCACCTCTGCCCGGAGCCGTTGTTCCTCTTGCTCCCGCTGCCATTGATAATGAGCAACGAGTTTTGGATCGACTTCCCCAGTTTTGTCCGCCTTCTTCTCCAGTCGTGACACCTGCCGGGGTGAAAGTTGGCGTGAGTCTTTCTTCTGTTTGCCCTCGCGCAGTTCCCTGCCGTGGTCAACTCGTACCAAAGAAAACTCCTGCTCTATCTCGGCTGCTGCGGCGTGAAGGTTGCGCTTGTCCCAACTGAGGTAACAAGTTTGTCCGTCCCACCGCACGCGATTAAGAATGATGTGGATGTGTTCGTGTTGCTCGTCCTGGTGCCTGACAATTACGAACTGATTGTCCTGTGTGCTGATACCCAGTTCCTTTTTCCCCTTCTTAGTTGCCCTGGCTTTAGCTCCAACTTTGTCGATTAGAAGCTGACCAAACTCAGCCCACTGTTCGTCAGAAAATCTTTCACCAGGGGCTGCACTAAGGGCAACGTGCCAGATTGGATCGTCCACTCTGCCGCTCTTGGGTCTGACTTCCTCAAACTCTAATGCCAACCCCTCATGAGTGCGCTCGAACATATTAGAAGCGATAATCTTCGGCTTTTTCGTGCCCTCCTTGTTGTCTCGGAGTGCGTAGCCCAAGACAGATTTCCAACTTCCCTTGGATGACCGAGGGGGCTTTATCTTCTCAGGAATCATCGCCCTCTTTTCCCGTTAACTTGGCTCTGAGCAGAGCGCCTACGGCTAGCGCCTCGTCCAACTGCTGAAGCAGAGATTGTGGGATTGCCTGTCCAGCTAATTTCGCTGAATTGAGCGTTCGGGCAATCTGATTAAGATTCACGCCCTGGCGCTTCAGTTCAAGTAATGCTTCCCGATTGATTTCCGGTACGAGCTTCTGCCGGGGGTTCACCACTAACTCTCGGCTGTAAATAGCGATGAGTTTTCCTTGTGCTAATGCGCGTGCTTCCACTGCCTCAAACTCATCTTTGAGGAGTGAAAGCTTGATTCGGTACTGGCGACGGGGGCGGCTATTTCTGGGCATGGCAGGTCAGGTGAGGTGGCATGGGGGGACTGACGGGGGATTCCATAAGGGGGTGTCCCCCTTTGGCAAGCTGGAATCGAGTGAGCTTCGTCAAGAAGCGAAAACCCCGTTTACGGGGTGCCTCGGTTTCCAGCTTGCACCCGACGCGGCGGATGGGGGCTGTGGGATGGGATTGCGGCAACGACGAGGGGGCGCAAACGAAGGGACTGCTCCAAGGGCGGGGAGGAAACTGCGATGAAACTGCGATGAAACTGCGATTGAGTTGCATACAGCCAAGAGAAAAAACAGCAACAGCAATGACACTAAAACACTAAAAGAGAGCATTTGTAAGACAAATGAATTACAAAATTTACGTGGAATTGGAGTTAAAAACTCGCTTTTTGTTGATAGCCAATCACTAATAGTCAATGACTGAAAAGCTTGTCTATAAATCTAGAACAGACTTTCAAAAATGGCAAATTTGTTGTTGTCTAACTTAAGAAGTATTCCTTAAGTTAGAGGACGAAAAAAAAGGCTTAAAAGCCCAGTTCACAAAGTTTAAAACCCTCTATTAAAACTAAGAAAAGGGCTTTGATTATTTAGGCGCTGCCTGAAGCGAGTTGAGATTGAATTGAGATTGAATTGCGAAAAAGTTTGAGATTTGGAGGAATAGCACTTGTCTTTGACAACTGATAAGTTGGATGCTTTGCGAAAAGCAATAAGCGAAGCACCCGACCAAGAGATTGGAGTTGAACTGCAATCTCTTGTGGATGAACTTCGTCCTGACTTAAATAAGAGGCTTCAACAAAACCGTCGTAACAGAAAAGCTACTTACGACTCTCTAGCTGTTCTTTTTGAAAAAAATGGTTTTAGCATTTGTGGCTCAACGCTGCGAAGTTATTTAGGAAAATCAAATGCCATAGCAGCGCGAGAAACAATCAGAAAATCTCGAAAAGATTTTTTAAGACGACTGCAATCTGGGGAAACCTATGAGGAGTTGCGAAAACTTCTAATTGGGCGGGATATTGTAGTCTCTACCCGGTTTATTGAGAAGTACTTGAAACAGTTAGAGTCACCTAATCAAAAAGGCTTTGAACCTGAACCTATAAATTTCCCCGAATCAAGCCAGCCGTTGGATCAAAGTGCTGATCAAGATGATTTGACTGAACTTGAAGAAGACTTAGACGAAACTGAGTCTGAGATTGAATCTGACCAAGACTTAGAATCACCTGAGTTAAAGCTTATACAGGAGCCATCTGCTCCTCAACCTGAAACATCAAAGCCGATGCGGAAATTGTTGACGGTGAATCGATAAAAACTTGAACTCACCGAACTCAAAAAGGATTTTAATTGATTTAAAAGGAGACCAATAAGATGCCGAATGTTCATATCATTGGCGGCGAGAAAGGTGGCGTGGGTAAGTCAACCTTTGCTAAATCTCTGGTGGAATATCTTTTGTATTATCTGATTCCTTTTATCGCCATTGACACCGACCGCAGTGCGCCGGATTTGAGTCGAGCCTTTGAGGGGTCTGAAGTTGAGATTCGAGAGGCTTTTTTAAGTGAATCGGAAGATTATCAAAGTGCTGCACAGCCCATCGTGTTATCCGCAATGGAAAAAACCACTGTTGTTAACTTGAGTGCGGCTTCATTTGAAGCGCTTTCTAAATGGATTGCTGAAGATGAAGTTCTCGATATTATCTCAGATTGTGGGATTAAGTTTTTCTTGTGGTTTGTGAGTGATGGCTCGGTTGATAGTGTCAACCCATTTAAAAAGTCTCTTCAGACTTATGGAAAAGACATTCAGCATATCCTTGTTCGCAATGAGGGGCGAAACCGTGCTAAAGATTGGCGGCTGATTGATGCCGATGAGGAAATTCAGGCATTGATAAAAAGCTGTAAGGTCTTGCAGATTGACTTTTCCAAGTTTGTCAATAATGACACGTTTAACGTAGTGAGGGATAACTCTCTATCTTTTTCTGGGGCGATAGAGCTTCAGAAAGAACTTGGGCTTAATGTTTTTCACGTCCAGCAGCTTAAGAGCTTTTTGAGAAAGACGAGGGAAGCTATAGATACTTTGGGGTTGTTTGAAGACTTAAAACCAACAGAGTCTAAACAAGCTCAGATTGAATTGCAGCAACTCACCTCAGTTGAAGCGGCTGAACCGACAACTAACAAGAAGTCCAAAAAATCTACGGCTAAAGCGGGGGCAGCAAAACAATGAGCCGAGTTCATCAAGAATACGAAAAAGCTAAACATAATTTAGCGAAAGCCTTGCAGGGGGTTCCTGTAGAACGTCAAGCCGAAGTTTTACGCATTGTTCTTGATTGGGAGGTTGACCCAGATAGCGAGTTTTTCTTGATTTTTGCGGCAATTGGGCATTTAAAAGTTCTAATCGAGGACGCTCCAGAGGATTGGCGGCAACTTTTTAAAGATTTATACAAGGAGCTTAACGGATGGACAGACCTAACGA
The DNA here is from genome assembly GCA_036703375.1 of Allocoleopsis sp. Taxonomy (GTDB): domain Bacteria; phylum Cyanobacteriota; class Cyanobacteriia; order Cyanobacteriales; family Coleofasciculaceae; genus DATNPC01. Next base: position 24,812 of record DATNPC010000094.1, on the reverse strand, counting down.
CGGAGCAACTCCAGAATTTCTCGGTTCAAACGGAGACAATCAAGAACCTGGCTCTAAGCTGCAATCGGCTTGGGAGTTCGTTAAGCTCTCTAGAGCAAACCTCTGTTCAGCAAATCGAGCAATTGAAGAACTTGGAGCAACTCTCGATAAGCTTGAACTTCATCAAGAGCGAGCTACCGAAATTACAGGAGATTTCGGGAGAACTGAAGGATTGTCTCACTCCGCTGCTCGAAGCGCTTCAGATGATAGAAGCGAAAGATATTCCGGGGATAGAGAATCGCTCGTTAAGCGAGATTTTCTCTCTGGTGACCGAGCCAGAGAAACGCCCGAAATTGAACCCACAAGAGGCGAGGGAAAAGCTAATCAACGACTTAGCGAAGCAAATCATAGAACAACTGAAGACTCTTCTGAGCGAAAAGAAAGCTCAACCAAAAACGCTCCAGTCCATCCCAAGCCCACAAGAACCAAAGCCAAAGACTTCGACCTGGAGCTTTGAGTTAGCTAGCACAACGGCTATCCTGACCGTTTGCTTTGTCGGCTTTTCTCTTATGAGCGGCTTTGTTGGTTGGCAGATGAGGTATTGGCAAATTCAAGCCAGTACAGACTTTCAACTGGGGCAGCAAATTCTTGAATGGAATCGCTCTGTGTTGGAGAAGGCACGGCAGCAAGGCAAAGCAAAAACAACGCTGTGGATTGTGCCGCCAGAATCTGAATCATCCTCCACCAGGCTGGAGAGGAGCAATGACTAGCCGCTAGAAGCGTGTCACTTTTCAACTAACGCGCTCAGTCACACGCCCTGCCCTCGCTACCAGAAGCGGGGCGTTTCATTAAAGTTAGCGCCAATGTCATGCTTGATAAGCTGCTGCCATCTCAAAAAAAAAAGACCCCACCAATGCTCTTCGGGGAATGAGTGATTGCTATTAAGCGGTATTGTGAGATATCCTGTATTTTTCTAGCGTGATTTACATCACGGCGCGGTCGTCAAGTTTCTGCCAAGCGATACCGCTCGCCCTTATAGGCTATGAAGAAATCTCGTCTTTGCGTTCAAGTCTCTCCCCCGTTGGGGTCTGGCAACTCTCCGAACTGTTCCCGATAGCGAGCCAACAACGCTGCCATCTCGGCTGCTTGCTGTTGCGCTAAATTCTTGGCTGCCTCCAGTTCCACAGAAGTTGGCAACCGTTCACCTGTAATTGCATCCTCCATCACCAGACGACCATTTTGTAAGCTGAGCCACAGCCCTACCGTGTCGCACAGAATCCGTCCCTCATCATCCGGGGTGATGGGTTGGTAGTGTCCCCCCACTAAACGGTAGCCCAGTACCTCGTCCAACACCTGCCCTCGGTAGGTGCGTCGATCTACGATCGCATACTCCTGTACCCTCGCCCTGGCATATTCCACTACTTTGATTTCCCGGTCTTCTTTACGGTAACGGGGCGAGACAACTTCAATGATGAAGGCAGGACGAACGCCTTCGTTCGCCACGATAAACTTGGTTCGATTTTGCTCTTTGTTCTGAATTCCAAAAACAACAAACGTGTCGGGGCAGTGGTCATCCAGGTCGGGATTGTCCCATTCAATCAGCAAATCTCGAAACACGCCAATGTCTGGACGGTTGGCATAGCGACGCAGCAGCATATCTTTAGCATCGCCGGCAACAGTGTCGTGAAACGTACTATTTGGCAATCGGTAGCCCTCTCGTGGGTGCAGAAATTCGTTTGCCGTCAGGGGAACTTTGGTACTGGCAATTGTTCCGTCCGGCTGGGCAATCACCTCAGTTCGCCAGCCACACTCAGCCAGTTCCGTCGTCAAATCGCTGGAGATAGGAGGGGTAGGAGACTGAACCATTGCACAAGGGCGAGCGGGGTTGTCCTTCAACGATATCATTGATGCGATCTTCTCTTCCCAAACCTTCCCTGTTCTCTGTTCAGGAGTTCCCCGTTCCCTTTAACTGAATCCTTACGTCGTGGTACGTGTGCTAATCAGGCTGAATCTTACATTACAGTTTTCGGCAATAGCAATAACCTAATTGTGCAATCAATTTGTCTAATTTTTGCAATCAATTTGGCATGAAAAGTGAATGTAGTGCGAATCTTCTTTCTTTATCTTCATTGATGAAAGCCTAGATTTTGCATCCTGAAGTTTCAACAATGAAGCACTTACATCAGTTGTTTTATCCGCATACATGGTCTTTTACTGCTAAATTTTCGACAGTAATGCTTGTGGTTGCGTTCCTACCGATAAGTTTAATCGCCTACTACAAACCAATCTGTCAGAACAGGTTTAGCGTCCTGGCAATAGAAGCGATCGCAACAATCTTTGCTCTCATCCTAACGCGGAGGATGACCAGACCCATTCGTGCCCTGACCAAAACCGCTGAAAAACTAGCACAGGATAATTTCTCGCTTCAGGCTTTGGTTAAAGTATCTTGCACCCGAGACGATATCGGTCAGTTAGTGCGCGTCTTTTTACGTATAGCCGAAGAAGCCAAGGTGGCGCGAGAGCAGAGACGGCAACAGCAAGTGAAAGATGTTCTGCTCAAAGAATTAAGTAATAGCGATATCAACTGGCTAATGGCGACGGGGCATCAGGTGAAAATATCTCCTGGCACGGTTGTTGTCGAGGAAGGAAAAGTTATTGATACTCTGTATATCGTACTGGATGGAACCTTAAGCGTTACTGTCTCTCAAGGCAAAACATCAGACTGGGAAATTGCTCAGTTAGGTAGCGGTGAGATAGTCGGAGAAAATCTTCTCATCGGTACTTACGCGCTCGCTACTACTATTAAAGCTGTCGAACAGTCTCTCGTGTTGTCAATTCCTCAGCAGCAATTGACTGCCAAATTGCAGCAAGATACTGGTTTTGCTTCCCGCTTTACCCGTGCGATTGCCATTCTACTTTCAGAGCGATTGCATAACACGATTGGTCAACTCAGTGGCAGTCAGCTAGTTCAAGAGCAGCCACACAGAGACATGTTGTTTGTTTTGGGGGAACTCAATGATAGCGACATTGATTGGCTAATCAAGAGCGGTACTCGGCAAAAAATTACCGCGAACACGGTACTCATCGCTGAACAAGGCTCTGTCGATGCGCTGTATATCCTACTCAGTGGGACGATGACAGTTTCCGTGTCTGAGAATAAGTGCAATCCTTTAGTCCGTGCCTTTGGAGCTAGAGAGAGTCGTGAAAGTTCGAGTCAAGAGATAGCCAGACTATCGAGGGGCGAGATGATTGGAGAAACACCTTTCGTTGAAGCTCGCTTACCCTCTGCAACAGTTAAAGCCCTTGAAGATGCTTTAGTCCTGTCGATTCACCGCTCGCGGTTGGCAGCGAAATTACAACTGGATGTCGGTTTTGCATCCCGCTTCTATCGAGTGATTGCTACTTTGCATTCCAATAGACTTCAAGAGATATTCCGTCAGCTTGGTTATGGTAAGCCGAGTGATAGCCAAAATCAGCTATTAGATAAAGCGATTGAATATGAGGATGAATTGGATTTTAGTGTTTTAGAGCGTATGGCATTGGCTGGAGCTCGATTTGACTGGATGCTGAGTCGTTTGAAAGGCGTTTAATTTACTTAACGAACTAGTAAATCTGAAAATAAGACAGTTGCAGGTAAAGCATTTGTTGAGTGTAAAATCCTGCTTCGGGAACCGTTAAGTTGTAGAACTCCAGCCCAATCCAGCAATTCCATTGCAGTTTTCGGCAATGATGCCTGCCTTTAAGTGCAACAGGCGAGGTCAACTTGGGAAATGAACTTGGTACAAAGCTCCCTAGTTTAACTCAATCCATCTATTTAGTGTATTCATTAAGCCATCAAAACTTGGGCTTTAGGCAAATTTTCCAAAGTCCTATTTGCTTAAATATTCTACTTATCTTCATAGCATTAATAGGAAGGGTAATGATAGAGCAAAAGCACACTTTATTTCGACAAAAATCGCTGGAGCGTTTATCGTCCCCCGAACGAATAGACCAGCTAATGCAGGTCATCAGCCTCAAAAATTGGCTACCTTTGCTCTCTTTAGGTTCGTTAGTAGTAGTTGCTGGCATCTGGAGTATTAAAGGACGCATTCCTATCACCATCGAGGGACGAGGAGTCCTGATTTATCCCAGCAAAGTAGTAGCTATCCAATCAAAAACTTCGGGGCAATTATCATCTTTGAGTGTCCAAGTTGGAGATGTGGTAAAAAAAGGGCAAATCCTTGGAACTATTAACCAAGTTGAACTCCAAAAGCAACTCCAGCAGCAGCGCGAGAAACTAACAGAACTCCAGTCACAGAACCAAGCTGCTGGTTCGATCGAACAACTGCAAACAGACCAGGAAAAACGAGCAATTCAGCAACAACGCCAGTATCTTCAGCAGCGTATTCTAGAACTTCAAAGCTTAACGCCTGTACTCAAGGTAAAAAGCAGCAATTCTCTTGAGCAACAACGCCAAGCCATCAAGCAGCGCTTTCAGGAAGCTCAAGCTCTAATTCCTGTTCTGAAACAAAGACTAGAAATTCGCAAGTATCTATTTGAAAAAGAAAAAGTCATTACAGGGGATGTGGCCTTAGAGTCCGAACAGCAATACCTGGATAATCTTGGAAGGATTGCGGACATCAAAGCCCAGTTAAAGGAACTAGATGTTAAAGAGACAGAACAAGAACAAGCTTATTTGGGTAACCTGAATGCTATCACCGACTTGCGATCGCAACTCAAGCAACTCGATAGCCGCGAAGCCAATCTCGCCAAAGCCAACCTGGAAGCGGCAACCAGTCGTACAAAAGAAATTCAAGAGGTCAAGCGAGAAATCGCCAAACTCGAACTGCAACTGAATGATAACAGCCAAATTATCAGCCAATACAGCGGACGCATTTTAGAACTGGCGATTCATCCCGGACAGGTTATCGATGCAGGGACTCGCTTGGGCACTATTGAGGCCGCGAATCCATCCAGCAAATTAGTCGGCATTAGCTACTTTACCGTTGCCGATGGCAAGAAAATCCAACCGGGCATGACGGTGCAAATCACGCCCCAAACCGTCAAACGGGAACGCTTCGGCGGCATTGTTGGCACGGTAACCAACGTCTCCTCCTTCCCCATCACCAAAGAATCCGCCGCTAATGTCGTGGGCAACCTAGATGTAGTGCAAGGCCTGGTATCTGACAAACAAGAGGGTCTAATGCAAGTCTACGCTGACCTGAAGTTCGATTCCACGACCTTTAGCGGCTACCAGTGGTCGTCGTCTACTGGACCACAACTCAAAATTTCTCCCGGAACCACCACCACCGTTCGAGTCAAGGTGGAAGAACGTGCTCCGATTACCTTTGTATTACCGATTCTGAGGTCTAGCAGTGGTATCTATTAATCCAACCCTAGAGCCATCAACTCATCCTCGGCAACCCTGGCACAATCTGCTCAGACGCCGAGGTAAGCGGGTCAAGACTCCCACACTTTTGCAAATGGAGGCAGTCGAGTGTGGAGCCGCCGCCTTAGGCATTATTCTGGCTTATTATCGTCGGATTGTACCGCTACCAGAACTGCGTCAAGCCTGTGGAGTTTCCCGCGATGGCAGCAAGGCAGTGAATATTCTGAAAGCGGCTAGAGTCTACGGACTTGAAGCCAAAGGCTATAAAAAGGAACTCGAACATCTTCAAGATTTGCGCCCTCCCTATATTGTCTTTTGGAACTTCAACCACTTTCTCGTTGTGGAGGGAATTCGTAAGCGGCGAGTATATCTGAATGACCCTGCCACTGGCCCGCGCACGGTGTCCTTGCAAGAATTTGACGAGGGGTATACCGGTGTAGTGCTGGTCATGGAACCTAGCCGAGAGTTCGTCAAAGGAGGTCGCAAACCCAGCCTGATTCTAGCCTTGGTCGAACGCTTGCGAACTGCGGCTGGAGCTTTGACTTACTGCGTGCTGGCAGGATTTCTGTTAACGCTTGTCGGGATGGTCGTTCCTGTGTTCAGCCAAGTGTTTGTAGACGAAATCCTGGTTCAGGGGCGGCAGCAATGGTTGCATCCGTTGCTCATCGGGATGGCGTTTGCAACGATACTCCAGGGACTGCTAACACTGCTGAGGTTGCGCTACCTGCGCCGCCTAAAAATCAAACTTTCTGTAGGAATGTCCAGCCGCTTTCTCTGGCACATTCTGCGCTTGCCAGTTAGCTTTTACGCCCAACGCTATGCCGGAGAAATCAGCAATCGCACTCCTCTCAACGACCGAGTCGCTGATGTCCTGTCGGGACAGTTGGCGAGTACGGTGATTGATGCGGTGATGGTGATTTTTTATGCGTTGGTGATGATTCAATATGACGAAGTACTGACTGCGATCGTAGCTTGTTTTGCTGCTGTAAATATCTTCACGTTGCAGTGGGTTTCTCGTCAGCGCGTAGACACCAATCAACGATTAATCCAAGAGTATGGCAAAGCGGCTGGCGTGTCTATTGCCGCACTTCAAAGTATCGAAACCTTGAAGGCATCCGGATTAGAGTCGGATTTCTTTTCCCGATGGGCGGGTTACTACACCAAGGCGATTAATTCACAGCAGGAACTGGGCGTAACCAACCAAATATTCTCCGTATTACCTACGCTTGTGTCCGCTCTTTCCTCCCTAGTCTTATTAGTTGTAGGCGGTTTGCGGGTGATGGACGGACATCTCAGCATCGGTATGCTCGTAGCCTTTCAAAGTTTAGTCCAGAGTTTTCTGCTGCCGGTCAACAATCTCGTCAGCTTTGGCAGTACTCTTCAGGAACTAGAGGGCAATATGATTCGCTTGGATGATATCCTGGCTAACCCCATCGATTCGCAAGTGGAGCGGGGGCGCTTCGCTGATACGGGCACAGCTCAAAAAACACTCTCCGCGTCGTCTACACCCCTACCTAAGTTACAGGGATACATTGAACTACGCAATGTTACGTTTGGCTACAGTCAGGTCGATGTTCCCCTAATTGAAAACTTTAACCTCAAGGTCTTGCCCGGACAGCGAGTGGCTTTGGTCGGCAGCAGCGGTTCTGGCAAGTCTACTATTGCCAAACTAGTCAGCGGACTTGTGCAACCTTTGTCAGGAGAAATTTGCTTTGACGGTCAACCCAGACACCAGATTCCACGCCAGATTCTGACGAACTCCGTTGCCATGGTAGAGCAGGATATTCATCTGTTTGGCGGAACCGTTCGGGAAAATTTGACGCTATGGGATGCCACAGTACCCGAAAAAAACCTCGTGCGGGCTTGTCAAGATGCGGCTATCCACGATGTTATCCTCTCTCTGCCTGGAGGATATGGTGCCCAACTCATAGAAGGTGCTGCCAATTTAAGTGGAGGTCAGCGGCAGCGGTTGGAAATGGCTAGAGCTTTGGTGAACAACCCCTCCATCCTCATCATGGATGAGGCGACCAGCGCTCTGGATGCAGAAACAGAAAAAATTATTGATGAGAATCTGCGACGACGGGGATGTACTTGCTTGATTGTGGCACACCGCTTAAGCACAATTCGGGATTGCGATGAAATTATTGTCCTCGATCGCGGCAAGGTTGTGCAACGGGGTACTCACCAACAATTGTGGCAGGTGGAGGGAGTGTACTCCCGGTTGATTCGTACTGAAGAATCTTAGTTATTAGTTGTTGGTTGCTGGTTGTTTGTTAATACTCGACAACTGATAACCAAAAACTTGAGATGAATCCATCGTTTTGAACGCAATGGTTTTAGATTATGACTTCAACAACGGTTAGAGAATTACAGGGAAAATTTTACACAATTAACGGCAATCAACCCATTTTGCTAGATGACCCAAGAGATGTTTGGGTGGTTCAGTCGGGTTCTGTTGCGTTATTTGCTGTCACGGTTAACAAGGGTGTTGTTGAAGGGACTCGCCGTTATCTGTTTAGTACGGGTTTGGGAGAGGCACTTTTCGGAACAACTTCCAGTTCTAGTAACCAATACCGCCAGATTTTGGCAGTGCCGATTGGGGAGACACAACTGCTAAAGGTAGACCAAGAATGCTTGAGAGAGTTAGTTGCTCACGCTGATGCTAGAGTGGTTGGCTGGATAGAAGGCTGGATGGAAAAAATCGGCAGCGTACTCTTCGATATCGCAACGCCAGCGATTCAGGTTAATGCAGAGAAACAAACGCGATTTTCTCTGATTGATGGTCAGACTTTCCAGCTCGAACCCGATACCGTCTCTTGGGTGCGAATTCAGCAAGGAAAGGTTCGCTGGATGGGGTTTCCAGCACTCACCTTCACAACTGCATCAGGAATTGTACCTCTGAGTCATCCCATGTGGTTGGAAGCCGAGGGCTCAGTTCAGCTTGTAACTGAGATAACCCCTGCAATTCGCAAGTCAGACCTCTTGCTTCAGGGGTTGTCCCAGCTTCACGCTCAACTCCTTGATTGCATTCATATCCTACAGGAGCGAGAGCGCATCGAAGAACTCCAGCGACTTCAGGCGCAAGAACAGCTCAATCGTCAGGTAACAACGGAAGCTTTGGGGGAATTAGCTTCCACGTTGGGAACTCGAAAAACAGAGTACTGGCTGGACGATTCACCCCTGTTAGTGGTTGCTGGTGCAGTGGGAAAAGCGTTGGGCGTACCCATTCGTCCCCCTGGAAAATGGGAAGACCTCAAGCGGGTTCAGGAGCCGTTGGAAGCCATTATGCGGGCTTCCCGGATTCGGATGCGGCAGGTTTTACTGCGAGACGACTGGTGGAAGAAAGATTGCGGTCCTTTAATCGCCTATACTCAGCAGGATAATCAACTGGTTGTGCTGCTGCCATCTCAAGGCGGTTGCTACACAGTTTTTGACCCAGTTACGCGGACGCGTACTCCTGTAAATGCTCGCAATGCCGAGACACTCGCTCCATCTGCCTATATGTTTTATCGGTCTTTGCCCGATAAGGCGCTCAAATCTTTAGAACTCGTCCAGTTTGCCCTCAAGGGTCGTGGCAGGGAATTGCTCGTCATTTTGTTAACGGGCATTGCTGTTGCACTGCTGGGGATGCTTACCCCTCAGGCTACGGCTATTTTAATCGATCGCGCGATTCCAGATAGCGATCGCTCTTTATTGTTCCAAGTTGGGGGGGGATTACTGGCGGCGGCTATTGGCACAGCGCTGTTTAGCCTCACTCAAGGCATTGCTATCCTGCGGTTGGAAACGGTTTCAGATGCCTCGACTCAAGCAGCGGTATGGGACCGCTTGTTGAACCTACCCGTATCCTTTTTCCGCCAATATACCATTGGCGACCTGCACTCTCGCGTCACATCGATTAGTCAGATTCGTCGCCAACTCGGGGGTACGACTGTCATTAAATTAATCGGCGCTTTGTTTACATTCCTAAATTTGGGACTGTTGTTTTACTACAGCGTCAAGTTAGCCTTAGTCGCTGTTGTGGTAGCCTTAATTGCGATCGCATTTACCACCATTTCTGGTCTACTCCTCCTCCGCAAAACCCGTCCGCTGTTGGAACTACAGGGGACTATCGTTGGGCAGACGGTACAGTTAATTAACGGGATTTCTAAGCTGCGCGTCGCTGGCGCTGAGGAGCGTGCCTTCGCCACTTGGAGTAAAAATTACAGTCGGCAAGTGAAGTTAAATCTCAGCACTCAGTTCATTGAAGACCTTGTTGTACTGTTCAATACGGTAATGCCTACGTTGACTTCTGGAATACTCTTTTGGTTGACGATGGGGCTGCTAACAGAACCTCAAACGTCAGGAAATCCGGCACTATCGATTGGCACGTTCTTAGCATTCAACTCTGCGTTTGGCACCTTTATCAAGGGAGCGACAGATTTGAGCAACACCGTAACCCATATGTTGCAAATCGTTCCTCAATGGAAACGCGCCCAACCCATTCTGGAAGCTGTACCGGAAGTAAACTTAAGCAAAGCTGACCCTGGCAAGCTCGAAGGTAGAATTACTGTAGACCGCGTTGCCTTCCGCTACCGGGATGATGGCCCGTTGACCCTAGATAATGTGAGCATCCATGCTGAGCCTGGGGAGTATATCGCACTGGTAGGAGGCTCTGGGAGCGGTAAATCTACTCTATTTCGATTGTTACTTGGGTTTGAAACGCCTGAGTTGGGGACTATCTATTATGATGGTCAAGATTTGTCGGGATTGGATGTTGAGGCCGTGCGCCGACAGTTGGGCGTTGTTCTGCAAAATGGTCGGATTATGTCCGGAAGCATTTTTGATAACATCGCTAGCGGCGGTCAAATTACACTGGACGAAGCTTGGGAAGCAGCTAGAGCCTCAGGGTTTGCAGACGATATTGCCGCGATGCCAATGGCAATGCACACGGTAATTAGTGAAGGGGGTGGCAATCTCTCTGGAGGACAACGGCAGAGGCTTTTAATTGCTCGCGCTCTGGTACTCAAACCTAAAATCTTACTATTCGATGAAGCAACGAGTGCTTTAGATAATAGAACCCAAGCGATTGTGAGTGAAAGTCTAGACCAGTTGCAAGTGACTCGGATTGCTATTGCTCACCGACTCAGTACCATTCGCAACGCTCATCGCATCTATGTACTCCAGGCTGGCCGAGTTGTGCAGCAGGGGAGTTTTGAGGAGTTGGCTTCTCAAGAAGGGCTGTTTGCCCAATTGATGCAAAGACAGATGGCGTAGAAGGGAACGTCTAAATTTCAATCCTTAGAAGTGTTTTAGCCTTCTCTTTGCAGTTCTCTGCCATGAGAACTGTCTTTAAGTGCAACGAACGAGGCAAATTTTGATAATTAACTTGGCACACAATCCTCTAGGTTCACTCAATCTATTTCTTTATCCTGCTAATTAAGCAAATAAAGCTTGGACTTCAAGCAATTTGCCCACAGTCAAGTTGTAATCAAGGAGACACAAAAAATGTCTACTGATAATTTTGCAAAGTCTATGCAACAGAAGCTAGCCACAGCTTCAGACACAGAGCAAGTGACTCAGACTGAGGGACTCGACTCCATGACGGGTGAACTGGAAGATAGCGAACTGGAAGCCGTCAACGGCGGGTACATGTGGTGGGGGAAAGTGCCAGAGGTAGCAGATCGGTTGGCAGGTAAACCCTTGAGTTAGGAGGTTTGAAGGTTATTGAATCATCCAGCAAAACAGTTCTCTCCTGTCGGCGCTTGATTCGCACTTAAAAACTGCTTTGCTACCTCCTTAACTTTCGGTCATTCTGAGATCTGGCAGGAGTTCGTAAGGAGAGGCTCCTGCCAACTGACCAGGTGAGTGTAAAGGCTTCAAGATTGAGCTACTCAAACGGTATCTCTGCAAATCCACAGTCATTTTTTTCAAAGGAGAAACGAAAAATGTCTACTGATAATTTTGCAAAGTCTATGCAACAGAAGTTAGCCACAGCTTCAGACACAGAGCAAGTGACTAAGGCTGAGGGACTCGACTCCATGACAGGCGAACTGGAAGATAGCGAACTGGAAGCCGTAGCAGGAGGAATCCAAACAATTACGGTGAGCGGCCCTACCCCCGATTATGTCACGACGTTGATGAGGGAGCGAGATGGGATCGCAACAAAATACGCTGCTATTTTCCAAAACGCTAATTTCTAAAGCTGGTAAGGAAACAGCGAATGGACGCAGGCTGCTAGTTGGCGATCGCTTTTACTACATTACAGCCAAACTAGACCTGTTGCATAATCCCTGAAACCCCACCTCAACCCTCCCCGCGAGTCCGGGGAGGGAACTTAATATCCCTGACTTCCCTCTCTTCTGTCTGTTGCCATCAAAGAGAGCTACTGAGGACACTTTCGACTCAACACGAGTTTCCCATTCGGCAGTCGATACACGCCTTGGGGTTCTACAATAGGGTCGCCTTTGTGCCAAGGACGATTGGGGTTAGTCGTTGAGGATGTGCCGTTACTGGGTAGAGTTTCTATGTCTACTGTGGGATAGCTGGACATCTGGGCGTCTCCAGGGCGTTGCGGTAAGCCACCCGTACCTGTGATAAAGAAGCTTCCCATGGTTGGTTGATTGCGGCGGACGATGCAGCTGTTGGCCAGGAGGCTGTCGGTGTTAATTTGATTGTCGGGTAATTCGGTGAGGCTGTTTTGAATCAAGCTGACATCGGGTGCAGTGATGACTCCACTAACAGCACCAGAAGCATTGATATCGACTCGATTGTTGTTATTGAGAGTATCGGGGTTAGTGTTACGAGGTGCAGGGCGATAGTTTTCCCCGAAGAAGGCCGGAGTATTGAGGGTAATGTCACCACCTCTACCATCACGGGCAAAAGCGAGGATATCGCTATCACCAAACGCCAAGATGGACTGAGCGGTCAAAGTAATGTTGCCGCCGTTGTCTGCACCAGAAGCGACATTACTTTTGATGTCCGAGTTACCAAACAAACGGATAGCACCAGCCGTGATGGTGATGGTACCACCTCTCGATTGAGTCGAGTCAGTTCTAATCGTGCCATTGTTGGCTTGTAGGGTGTCTCGCACTGTCAGGTTGATATCACCGGCTAGTCCTTCTCCTAAGCTATTGGTGGAGATTTGAGCCCCATCGTGCAAAAGCAATTGCCCCGTGTCAAGTATCAGGTTGCCTGCCTTTCCTGTGCCTGAAACGATAAAGTTGTTGGGGAGAATTCTACCACTGCTAGTTGTCAAGCTACTGGGAAAACCATTAGGGGAGGTGCCACTTAACTCGATAGAGTCAGAAGCCTTTATCTGCAACGTTCCCCCTTTGCCTGAAGTAAGCGTACCAGAAATCACCTGCGCCCCATCGCGGACAATCAATCGCTTGGTATCAACCATCAAGTTGCCTGCATCCCCACCATTGGGAATTTGAGGGTTGCTTGGATTATTCACATTAAAATTACCTTCACTGGTAGTAAACAAGCCGCTGGGAAAACCATTAAAGGAAATGCCGCTCAACTCGATAGAGTCAGAAGCCTTTATCTGCAACGTTCCCCCTTTGCCTGAGGTACGCGTACCGGAAATTATCTGCGCCCCATCGCGGACAATCAATCGCTTGGTATCAACCATCAAGTCGCCTGCATCTCCACCATTGGGATTTTGAGGGGTGCCTGGATTATCCGGATCAAAATTCCCTTGACTGCCAGTAAACAAGCCACTGGGAAACTGACCATTAGCTGAACCACCAATCAACTCGACTGACTCAGAAGCCCTTATCTGCAAGCTGCCGCCCTTACCTTTACTCAAAGTCCCAGTAGCCACTTGTGCCCCATCACGCACCAACAAGCGCCCCGTCTCCATCGTCAAGTTACCTGCATCTCCACTCCCCTGACTCACGGCAAACAAGCCACTAACGACATCCTGACTATCAGTTGATATACCAATCACCTCGACCGAATCAGAAGCAGTAACCTGCAAGTTACCGCCCTTACCTCCACCGAAAGTCCTGACATTCACCTGTGCCCCATCGTTCACCAGCATGCGTCCCGTGTCAATCGTTAAGTTTCCTCCAGTTCCCGTTCCTGTTGGAGCAACATTGGCTGTCATCTGCGAACCCTCGCTCAGCGACACCGCCTCAGTTGTCTTTACAAATACCTCTCCACCATTCCCCGTCCCCAAAGTATTAGCCCCAATGTCCGAGCCTTGTGTCATCTCCAACCGCGTCCCTCGGATTTGAATATCACCGCCTCCCTCACCACTGGCATCCACAAACGTCCCGTTTGATAGCGAGATATTCCCAAACCCACTAACCGAGTCATACCCTAGTACAACGCGGTTCCCTGTCTGGTTCAAACTCACTTGACCCACTCCAGCCACACTGCCGAGTTCAATACGTCCTCCGGCTGCCGTTAGGTTCCCACCTTCTAGAAGTACGTCCCCACCAATCAGTGCTAAGGTTCGACCCGGTTGCACCTGTAGTCCTGGGGGAGTATCATCTGAATTCGGCTGACCTATCAAACTTTGAGCTTGCGATTGATTGACAATCGGTTGAGCGGCAATAGCATTAAACAACAAGGCAGATGGATTTACATTCAGTAAATTACTCGTTGCGGGTTCTGAAGCACTAAATAGCCCCGCATCGCCTAGCTTGACTCCATCAGCCGTCGTTGCCAAAAATGAACCTTGCACATCCAAATTAGCATTTGGGTCAAATACAATTCCCTTGGGATTAATCAGAAATAAATTGGCATTACCTAAAACCCCCAACCTGCCTAAAATTTCCGAACGGTTTACCCCCGTCACGCGAGTGAGAATGTTTTCAATCCCAGGCGGATTGCTGAAATAAGCACCTCGTCCGTCTAAAACACTCAATTGTTCAAAACTGTGAAACAGATTAGTGCCTCGAATTGCCCCACCCTCAATTTGGTCACTGGGAATCCCCCGAATCACCACATTCGGCGTAACTCTTGAACTTTCAGCCCCTAGCGTATTATCAGGCACTATCTGAGCTACTACACGCTCCCCTACTGCGCTGAAGAGGGTTCCTACTATTGCAACGCTACCAACAAGCTTCGACTGCCAACCTCGACTGAGCAAGCTAAACTTTGTCACAGCTAAAGTCTCTGAACGTAACTCAGGTACGAACTGAGAATATACTGTTCTTGCTCGTATTCCCACTCGAAAGCAAGTTCTCTTCATCATCAGCTGGCAAAAGTGTGCAATCAAGTTGGCACAACAGTATCATGCATTGTTTAGCCGATTTATATACCTTATGAATAGCTAACAATTTTAGAGTTTAGTGAAACCTTTCACCCTTCCCCCTTATCCTTTCCCCATCAAGACCCAATGCCATGAGGTACAGTAACGTTGTCAACTTCGAGGGTGCAACAATGAGTCAAGATTTACCAGAACAAAAGACGCTCAAAATACTGGTAGTGGATGACCACGAATTAATCCTGAGTGGAACCCTCGACTTGCTCAAACAGCACTACCCACAAGCCGAAATCCTCACCGCCAAAACCACCCAGGACGCACTTCAGCAAGTCGAAGCGTTGCAGCCCGACTTAGTGATTATGGACCTTTCCCTGCCAGAAACCTCCGGGGACACTGCCGAAATCAATCGAGGCATTAAAAGCTTGGGGACTTTAATGAAAAACTATCCCACCCTCAATCTGGTTGTGCAAAGCAGCTATGTCAAAGCACTGGTGCGGATTAAACCCGACATCGATGCTCACGAAGGAGGGTTCACCGTCGCCGATAAAGGACTGTCCAGCCAGGAGATGTTGAGCCGAATTGACTTGGCACTCAAAGGCGTCACCCATACCAAAGACTTGAAAATGCCACCAGGAGAAGTTAAACCCGAGTGGATTGAGGTACTCAATCTTGCTTTTGAAGAAGGATTGGAAGATAAAGTTATTGCCGAACGGATGCGAGTAGCACCCAGAACAGTACGCCACTACTGGACTAAAGTTCAGGACGTTTTAGGCGTTTATCCAGAAGATGGCAAAAGTCTCCGCATTCAAACGGAAAAACGAGCCAGAGAAGAGGGGTTTATTGATTGACAAATCAAGTTAAGGAAGAAACTATTGTTGTTTAGTATTTGGAGCAAAATTAGAAAAGAATTTACCATCTGGTCTGTAGGAGCATTACCAGGAATTGCCGCTATAGCGCTGATCGTACTCGTTCGTCTGACTGGGGTACTGCAATTGATCGAATGGGTAACTCTCGATTCCTTTCTCCGCTTGCGCCCTTCGGAACCTATCGACTCACGAGTTGTCATTGTTGGAATTGATGAGGAAGATATCCGACAGATAAGAAGTTATCCCATACCCGATCGCGAAATTGCACAGCTGCTGAGAACAGTGCAGAAGTACCAGCCCAGAGCGATCGGTCTTGATATTGTAAGGGATATACCCGAAGAACCCGGTCACACGGAACTAGTTGCAGCATTTAAAGAGATCAAAAATCTGATTGCGGTTGAAAAAGTCTTACCCATCTCCATTAAGCCACCCCCCGATTTGCCCCCAGAACAAATCGGTTTTGCAGATTACCTTTCCGATGATGACGGCAAAGTCAGGCGTGCTTTATTGGGAACGAATAGACCTGAAAACAATAAAAAATATGCATTTTCACTGCCTTTACGGTTAGCAGAAACGTATCTCAAGGCTGAAGGCATTAAACTGAGCAATGGCATTCGCGATCGCGAGGCAATGCGATTTGGTTCAACTGAACTCCCTCGCTTTTTCTCCAATTCTGGAGGCTACGTGGGCGCTGATGATTTTGGTGTTCAGGTACTCCTCAATTATCGCAACGGTCAGCAACGATTTCGCACCCTATCCCTTAAAGATATTAACGAAATTGAAACTGGGAACAGTAATCCCAATGTGCTGCGCGATGTCTTCGGCAGACGCATTGTTCTAATTGGGGTAACTGCTCCTAGTATTAAAGACTTTATCAATACTTCTGCGATCGCTAATTTGCAACCACCGGGGAAAATTTATGGAGTAGAATTTCATGCCCATGTCGCTAGCCAAATTGTCAGTGAAGTCCTCGATGGACGACCTGTTTTAAAAACCTGGTCACAGGGTTGGGAATATCTTTGGATTGTTGGTTGGGGCGTTTTAGCTATTTATCTCGGTCGGCTGACTCAATCTCCCTTGAAAAACCTCGTGTATGTTGGCGTTGTCAGCCTTGGTTTAGTTGCAATTGGTTATGCCTTCATCGTCGGGGGATGGTGGATTCCAGTAGCACCAGCACTACTCCTTTTGGTCATTAATGGCGCAATCTTGAGTGCTTTCTATCAATACGACCGATTTTTGAGGAGTCAGATTGAAATACGCCAACACACCATTGAACGGACATTTATTGTAATTCATAATGGCCCGCTGCAAACACTAGCTAATATTTTGAGGCACGTCCAAGACCAAGATATAGAACAAAATCGATTGCTCGAAGAACTGAAAAATCTGAACTCGGAAATCCGAGAACTTGGCGAATACCTGAAACTAGAAGCCTTAGATCGAGAGGAAAGCCTGCGTCTCGGCAGTAGTCTAATCCTAGACTTAAAGCTGCCAATTCGTGACCTACTGTATGAAGTCTACAGTCATACACTCCAGCGAAACTTTCCCTGCTTTAAAACGCTCAAAGTTAAAGCTTATTCATTCGATCCAATTGAAGAGCAATACTTGAGCCTCGAACAAAAGCGAGAACTCTGCCAATTTCTGGAAGAAGCGCTGTGCAATGTTGGCAAACATGCCAAAGGATTAACTCGTCTGAGCGCTACTGGTAAGCAAATTGAAGGCTGGTACACCCTGAGCATTAAAGATAATGGGGCTGGCATTCACTCGTGTTGTGAAGGGCGAGGAACGAAGCAGTGTCTAAATGTAGCGAGAAAATTAAGAGGAGAGTTTCAGCGAAAGTCTCTCGGAGAGAAAGGAACTCTATGTGAGTTAACGTGGCCTATTGCGGGGAAACACTGGAGCTTTGCCCAAATAGGACGTAAACTCAAAACCCAGATTGTGAAATGGTTTAGAGCTTACGCTGCATGGCACTGAATTAAGGAGCGATCGCTTTCATTTTCAGTCTACTGAATGTTAGGTTAGAAATTTTTTTGTGTTCTCTATTGCAGAGTTGTGCAATGATAACTGCTTTGGAAAGCCATAAAAAATACCAGCTTTAGTAATTGACTTGACATAAAATTCTCTAGTTTCAGCCGCTTAATCAATTTATTGTATTAATTAAGCAAACAAGGATTGGACTTAAAAGAAATTGTCCAACTTCCAATATTTATAGTAAGAAATTTCTAGCTCAATATCGTGAGCGCCCGTGCATTTTTGCTATGTTTGCGACAAATTTGATTCCAACCTACTTGGAGATTTACGAATGAAAGAATTGAAAGCTGTCATCATCGGGAAAGCTGTCATCATCGCAGGAATGGCTTGTGGAACTTTTATAGTTACATTTGCCATAGCTAAAGATACTCCAATTGAGCTTAAGTGGACTCTTGCTTCGGGAGCTTCACTTTCAGTCACTGCAGGTACATCTACAAAAATGTTTGGGTAAAACTATCCCGCCTTCACTTGTTCTGGTAGTCGTTTTCAAATCCAAAAGGAGAAGTACGAGTATGCTTTTATTTTTCACCATGCCACTAGACGAAACACAGCAGTTGAACAGAGGACGACTATTCCTCGTTGATGATACTCAAGGGATTGTAGGAAGATGGGTGGCAACAACCAGCACCGTAGACAAGCAAGGTGTCAAAGATTGGAATGTTCGCGGTGGAGTGCTACCCCCAACTTATGAACTTTCTCAACCATTACCTTTTTACTCTGTGGCAGTCAATCCTGTAAACCTCAAACATGTCAAAGGAGTAGAAGGGAATGGTTATCCGATTACACCCTTCGAGGTAAAAACAAAGGATGGAGGCACTCGGAGCGATTTGCTGATTCATCGAGATGCAAATGTGCCAGGAAGTATGGGCTGTATTGTGCTTCCAGACAGTGAGTTTGCAGACTTTGAAAAAGTCTTCCAATCAAAATGCAAAGAGTACAAAGAAGTTAAGCTTCTCGTTGGTTACACTTATTAATAGGAAAGCAATATGAAGCTTCAGGATATTGTCATACCCAATTGTGGAGTTGAGTTAATTAAACGCTTTGAAAGTTTCTCCCCCAACGCATACCCCGATCCGTTAACCAAGCGGGAACCAATCACAATTGGCTGGGGTTCGACCAAGAAACGTGACGGTAGTACGTGGCATCTTGGAGAAAGCATTTCCCAACAAGAAGCCGATGAGCTTTTGATTTATCAGTTGGAAAAACACTACTTACCCGATTTAGCGAAAATACCTTGTTGGGGCGAACTCAACCCTAACCAACAAGGAGCATTACTCAGCTTTGGCTACAACTTGGGGAGTAAATTCTACGGCGCTCCTAGCTTCGATTCAATTACTAAAGTTTTAAATAATCGTGATTGGGCTAAAATCCGCGAAACTTTCATCAAGTATCGCAATCCTGGAACGAATGTTGAGAAAGGACTTTTAGCACGAAGGCAAGCTGAAGCTGAACTATTCCTGACACCCTACCGCTAGGGCTTGCGATGTAGCAAATAAAGTAGTTTTTCAATTTTAATAGACCGAAAATGAAAGCGATCGCCCTTCGCTGTCATTTTCGGTTTACTGAATGTGACATCCTTCATGGCAAGGTAAAGATGAGTAAATTTTGTCAATACCTATAAGGATAGAAAAATCTTCCTAAGAATTATAATCACATGCAACTGGCATTCAGCTTTAACTTGTTACCAATCTGATTATGACATCGCTCGTTTGTGCAAATCTCAGGTAGACTTCAGCAATGATTGTCACTCAACTGCGTCAGTAAGGTACCCTAACTTAGCCATCAAATTGGCAGTAATGATAAACGAAATATCCGCGCTCTTGTTTGTATAGTTTAATTTAAATCAACGTTTGCTCAACCAAGATTATGATTTCAATTCAGGGGTTATTGAACAAACGCATCAACATCAAACTCGTAACTAGTTGTGCCCTAGGGTTAGCACTGATTGTAACTCCAGCAGCTTTAGCGGATTATGCACCTGGCGATCAAAAGCCCGTCCCTCCAGAAAGAAGATCGGATGGAGGAACAACCAGAGGGTGTTCTGGAGGAGGTATGCCGCTAACCGTTCTTGCCTCCCAGAACTATGTTGGACGGACAATTTCTCAACATCCTACGTTCGCTTGGTTCGTCCCGCGTGACTCCGCCTCCAAGTCAATGCAATTTACAATTTACGAGTGGGTTCCAGGCGGTAAACCCAAAGAAGTTCGCAAGATATCCTTGCAGAGTTCACCGGGGATTATGAAGCTATCCCCCTTCTCAGATAGTGAACTAGGGTTGCAACTGGGAAAAGAATATCTCTGGCAGGTTGTCATTCATTGTGACCCAGATAACCCATCCGGTGATTTAGTCAGCGAGGCAAATATTGAAGTTGTAGGAATACCTGCTGCTGTGCAAAGTGAATTGAACACAGCCGTAAATAGCGCCCAGAAAGCTAATATCTATGCTAAGGCAGGTTTATGGTACAACGCGCTAGGTGAAGCGCTCAAACTGGCTGAACCTTCAAAATTGGGAGAGGTGGGTTCAACTCTATTGAACGAATTGGCTCAGTCGGAAGCACCAAAAACTACTCCAGAATTGACACAAAAAGAAGGGGACGCGATCGCAAAACAGATCGAAAACTTGAAGCAGATTGCAAACAAGGCACGCTAACCAACCTTACAAACAAGGCTCCAGGGCAGGAGGCAACGGGTAGAAGGGTAAAGAGAAAAACGTGGAAGCCTTCTACCATCTGCCTTCCATCTTCTGCCTTCTGAACTTGCCCTATAGCCAGTTACCGATGAGGATAAAAGGTGCCCATCGGGCGGGGTGAATCTTCTGATTAATCAGCGCGTTTTGTGCTTCCTTGAGAGCTTCTGCTTTGCTCATTTGCGATTGCCCCTTCGGGGCAGCGCGAAGCGATCGCAAAGTGCTGCCCCCAGAGGACAATTGCAAGTTATCGTAAAATTTAGCGACGAGTTCTTGTGTAACGGCGTCGTCAACGTACCAAAGGGAAGCCAAAGCACTTCTGACGCCTGCTTGCACGGTAATGCCAGCCATACCTAAGGTAGCACGGTCATCTCCTATACCCGTTTGACAAGCTGTGAGCGCGAGCAACTCCACGGGTTCCGAACCTCCACTGAAGCGGCGGATGTCACTCTCTAGCTGAGTAATTGTAATCTTCTGATTATTACCCGTCACTAAAAAGCTATCTTCTGGAATAGTGCCAAACTGTCCATGAGTGGCAATATGAATAATCGGGTAAACCGCTTGTTTAAGTTCTTGCTCTAAGCGCTTACGAGTGAATTGTTCATTTAAGAGTTCCTTGCTACCGGGAAATAACTTTATAACTTGATTGATTTCATCGGCGACATTTACCAAAGGCTTAAATTTTTCACCATCAACGGTAGCGGCTTCAGTTAATCCTAAAGCGAGCGTTCGCAGTCCTTGAAAATTTAGAGATTTAGGAGATGTTAAGCGTAGACCAGGAGTTGTAGCAATGGCATATTTTTGAACAAGAAATTCCTGACCATCATGGAGTGCAGCCATCGGAATACTGCGTAAGAGTCCATCTTGGATGAAGACGAGAGTTTTGATGTGTACTCGATCTAAATCGGAAGCGAAAGGACGAATCATCCAGTTATAGAGATTCTGTGCTGGAGTTAAAAAAGGGTCAGTAGGGTCATAAAATTTCTGGATGTCTACACGAAAAATTTTAATTTCCTCTCTAAGTTTATGACTATCGTTTATCCACTGAAACTTCTTCAACCTTCTTTCAGCCTTGGAGTTAAGTTTATGTTCGGGATTCGGGAGACTGACCACAATTGCCGTTCGGTCGTTCAGAATGATAGAACTAAAGACGGCAGTGTCCTCTCTTTCTAAGTCATCAACTCGTTCTTTGTCGAAAACTGCAAAAGTACAATCATTACCAAAGTAATTTTGCAGTTCGGCTAGCTTCAGAGAATCAATGGCATCAAGTGCAGAATTTAGTTCCTTTTGATGTTCTTGACTGGCAATGGGCAGTGATTCAGCACGCTCTAGCTTAGCCCTTGCAAACTCTCGGTAAAGAGGACTAATGGTATCGCGAAAGCTAAATTGCAAGTCTCGCTCGGCAAGTAGCAGACTCCCTCGAATATCTCCTAAGGCCATAATTGCACGTTCGTAAGCACTACTCGCCTCAGATTGTTTCCCCTGTGCCTTAAAAATTCGTCCCGCCTGCCACTCCCACAAATAAAGACTATCTTTAGCACGTAAGTTTTGGTCGGCTGCTAACCGTGCCTGTTGCGTAAACTCTAAGGCTTTATTGTAATCCTTACGACACTCGTAGAGATGACCTAATTTACCTAGAGCAAATGATTCGGAACGAGAATCTTGAAGGCGTTGAGCAATGGAAACGGCTTTTTGAAGGAGTTTCTCAGCTTGGGACTCATCTAGTTTCCGTGCTGAACATTGAGCCGTAAATGAACTAGAATTACTAGAATCGATAGGTTGTTCGAGTTCAGTTAAATTGATTGCTGCATAAACTTTACTGGGAGAATCAGTTAGGCTTTCAAGCAGGGTTAGAGCTTCTTGCAACGCTTGCTCTGCTTGATTAGCATTGTCAGGTAACTTTGAATCTTGTGGGTGGTAATAAAGTTGAATTAAATTGAGAAGTGTCCGCATTTGACCCGATGGGTCATGTTGAGTTCGGGTCAGTTCCAGACTGTTGTTTAAATAGCCTAAAGCTTTTTGGTAATCAGACGCCGATTCTTTGATGAATTCAATCGCCTTATTTTCTGCACCTCTTAACTTAGCGGAATTAGCACGCTGTTTGTTGAGTTGAGCTTTACCAAGGTAAGCATTCCCTAGACTATTCAGAACTGAGGAATGATAAGCTGGGAGGTTAATCTCCTGGGTAATTTTTAAGCTAGCTAAGAGAGTTTCAATGGCTGTGTCATACTTTCCCCTGAGACGATACGCTTCTCCCAAGCTTCCTAAAGCCGCCGCTTCTCCCTGTTTATCCTGAAATTTTCGAGCAATTTGCAAAGCACTGCCTTCAGTTTCCAGGCAATTTTCATCCGTCTCAGAAGCACCGCATAAAAGTGCGATCGCTTCTTTATTCTGCCCCAATCGGCTGTAGGTTTGAGCTTGTTCAACAAGCAATCGTCCTACCTTGGTGATATCTCCGAGTTGGCGATAGGAAGCGATCGCTTCTTTCCAATGGTCGATCGCTTGCTCGAATTGACCGATTTGTCGGTAAGCTATGGCTAGTTTTTCTTGAACAATTGCCTCGTTAGCGTGATTGTTAGTGCTTTGATAGGCAGTTAATGCTGTTTGCCAAGATGCGATCGCGCCTTGCACGTCTCCTGTCTTATATTGTTCAATTCCTTGCTGTACGAGTTGCGTCGTATTGGGAGACTGTGCGGTTGCAACCTCTCCCCATCTTGCCTGCAAAGCGACCAAAGGAAAATGATTCAGCCACAGGCAAAATGTGAGACTGCTAAAGAATAAAACTACCAGAACGCGGCGGACACGGAATCGTCGGTGTCGGCTTGGCATAGGAGGATAAGGTAGATTGCAAGGAGAATTTTAGCCGAAGTTTTAAGTTTATTTCGAGCTGAAGTTGCACACGGCTTTATTAATTTTTGGTGAATTTTTAATTGGCTCTAGCCTGATTTATGCATAAATGAGCCTTAGTTCCACCCATGAGATGACTAAGAGAGTCCGTTGCTGGAGTGGAATGTGGGCAAAACGGCATATTCTCATTTGGGTTGCATACCCGAGTTACCTTTGGAGGCTTTAGCTGTAATGAGGTTTAGCTTACTCAGTCAGGGTTGGCAGTTGAAGCTTGTTGGTAGCGTTGCAATAGTTGGGACATTCTTCATAGCAGTGGGGGAGAGTGTTTTGGCTCAAATTTTGCCTGATAATACTCTAGGCGCTGAAGGTTCTGTCGTTACACCCAATGTCAATATCCAGGGTATTCAAAGCGACAGAATCGATGGTGGTGCAACTCGTGGTGCTAACCTGTTTCACAGTTTCAGTGATTTTAATGTGGGAGAAGGCAGGGGGGCTTATTTTGCCAATCCCGTTGGAATTGAGAACATTTTAACTCGCGTCACGGGCGGCAATCCTTCTAATATTTTGGGCAGGTTGGGGGTTTTGGGTGGGGCGAATTTGTTTTTGCTTAATCCTAACGGGATTGTATTTGGTCCAAATGCCAGTTTGGATCTTCAAGGTTCGTTTTTCGCTACGACGGCTGATGCAGTCCAGCTGGGTGATACGGGACTATTTAGTGCCTCTGAACCGGCGACGAGTAATTTACTGACTGTAAATCCATCTGCCTTTTTGTTTAATGCTATTGCTGCTCAACCAATTATTAATCAATCAATAGCAGCAAGTGTAATTGGTCAACCGAATTCAATTGGAGGTTCTCCAGGATTACAAGTGCCAGCCGGTCAAACTTTAGGGCTAATTGGTGGAGATGTGAGGCTAGAGGGAGGGAGATTGACGGCAGCCGGAGGACGTATTGAACTCGGCAGTGTGGCTGGAGTGGGTCAAGTGAGTTTGAATCAGACAGGGAACCGCTTTGTACTGGGGTATGACTCAATTGGTGGGTTTAGGAATATTTCGCTATCAAACCGGGCGTTTGTCGATGCTAGTGGTGAGGGAGGTGGTGACGTTCAGATTCGGGGGGCACGATTGGAGATGACTCAAGGGTCGTTCATTTTCGCTGACACCTTGGGAGCACAAACTGGTGGAGAGGTAGTGGTACGCACAACAGAGGAGGTTGTTCTGAGCGAGGGTTCGTTCCTGACAGCCGATGTTTTTGGCTCGGGAACTGGAGGAAACTTAACGATTGACACTAGTCGTTTGCTGGTGCGCGATGGGACACAGGTAGCAGTCGGTACTTTCAGTGAAGGCAAGGGCGGCAGATTGCAGATTACGGCTTCTGATTCGGTTGAAGTGATTGGTACATCAGCCAATGGTCAGGCTCCCAGCCGCTTGTCTACTGAGAGTTTTGGAAGTGGGGATGCAGGGAATTTGACGATTGACACGGGGCGCTTGCTGGTGCGCGATGGGGCACTGGTATCAGCTAGTCCTAGAGGTGAAGGCAAGGGCGGCAACTTGCAGATTACGGCTTCTGATTCGGTTGAGGTGATTGGTACATCAGCCAATGGTCAGGTTCCCAGTGGCTTGTCTGCTCAGAGTGACGGGAGTGGGGATGCAGGGAATTTGACAATTGACACAGGGCGCTTGCTGGTGCGCGATGGAGCACAGGTATCAGCGAGTACTACAGGTGAAGGCAAGGGCGGCAACTTGCAGATTACTGCTTCTGATTCGGTTGAGGTGATTGGTACATCAGCCAATGGTCAGGTTCCCAGTGGCTTGTCTGCTCAGAGTGACGGGAGTGGGGATG